>JAKIUE010000111.1 GCA_021647715.1 Sulfurovum sp. | reverse complement strand
TGGTTATCGGTAATATCCCAAAACAGCTTTGCCATGAGGGTTTTCTTTTTATACGCATCCCTGTTTTTATATCTCTCTTGATATTGAGGATTTTTCTTAGTGCTGACTTTCCCTGCATCTATCTCTCGTTGTATCTGCCCTACAAAATCATTACCATCACCATCTTCATACTGGTCACTAGTCTCCACAGAACCACTAAGTAAGACTTTGACACTATCTGTCCCACCACTAAGAGAAAATGCACCTTTTTGATAATTCCAACTTCCATACCCTAGGTTAATATCCCCAGACCACTCATTAGAAGGCTTAATCGTATGTATCTTGACATCTGCACTAAGCACACCAAAGTCTTCCACATTATAAGGGCCTTCATTTATCTCTATAAAATCAATATTGTTCGTAAGCACATGAGAGACTGGCGGATCCATACGGTTTGGACAAGCCCCATATACTTTTGCACCATCTATGGTTACGTTGATATTGTCTTTTTTCTGTCCTCTTACTATCACATCATTGGCAATACCAGAACGTCTCACCATGGAGACACTAGGGCTTTGCTTAAACAGAGCCTCTGCTAAGTCTGCAGACTTGATATCTTCACCATGCACATCTTTAATCACTTCTGTATCTGCTTTGGCTTCTACATCTATCACACCAAGTTCTACTGGTGCAGCCTGCATATACACTGCAGATACAAAAGACAAATAGACTGTTTTTTTCATCATCACTTCCTTCAAATAAATTTGAAAAAGTGTGACATCTTAGTGTTAAATTAGTGTTAAATTTATCGTATTCTATAACGCAATGTTACATTGATTACCATGGGAAGGCTAAGGGGTGTATTTTTAGTATTTATAGGAAAAGCTTTTTTCACTGCTTTTCGTGCCGAAGTATGAAACACCTTTGGGCCACTTACAGAGATACTGGATACTTTCCCATTTTTTAAAATGGTAAAACGTACTTTTACTGCCCCTTGCATACCTCTTCTTTGGGCTATACGTGGGTAGGCTTTATAACGATTTATCTTGGCTCTAAGTTGGTTTAAAAATCTATTTTTCTTTGCAGGACTTGTCTGTGGTTTTGAAGCTCTTTTAGTAGGTTTTACTTTTTTATGTATTTTTTTAGCTACTTTTTTCTCTACTCTTTTTTTAACTTTTTTCTTGATTCTTTTTTTAGGCTTTTTCTTTACTACTTTTTTGACTACAGGTTTGGGTATCACTTTTTCTACGACAGGCTCTGGCTTTACCTCTTCTAGGACAGGTTCTTCTGGTTTTGTCTTTTCTTGTTCTGTCTCTTCTTTAGGGGGTTCGGGTTCAGGCTCGACTGTTTCTGGTTCTTCTATTTTTTCAGGTTCTACCTCTTCTACAGGAGGAATCACTTCAGGAACAAACTCGGACATAGTGAGGATTATGATTTTTTCTTGGGGTTTTTGTTCTGCTCCAATGTGCACACTAGAGAAAGATAGAAAGAGAGCAATCATCCCCAAATAGATAAAAAGAGTAAGAAAAAATGATACTGAAAAATGATTCTTCATAGTGCCACACATCTTCCTCTCATAAAGTAAAAGTATTTTAGCAGGATTTTATGAGAAGAAAATGAGGAATATATTTATTTTCTACCTTTGCCACCGTTACCTTTTTCATTTTGAGGATACTCAGGATGACATAAATTCAATGATCCGTCTTCACCTTTCCATGTACAACAACCTTCCGTCACACCTTTGTTTTTAAGACCTTTATCAAATGCCCAGTAGTGGTTGTAGCTTCCTTTACGTAAGAAGTTAAATATATCTACCACATCTTGTGCATTAGAATCTTCTGCTATCTTGATATACGCATCCAAATCTTCTACGTCTACGACTTCAACAGTACACCCTACTTTTAACGCTTCTACTTCAGAGACAGACCCCTGTGCTGTCAAATCATCATAAAGATTTTGTATTTTTGCGATGTCATACTTCCCTGCTTGCATTTGCTCTACTGGTGTGTTTACATAGCCATTTGCAGGAAGATCTGTATTTGTAAAATTAGCATCAGTCAGTTGATACTTTTGCACCAATTGTTGTACCGCTTGGATATGTTTAATTTCAGACTTTGAAGCGATGTTGGTAAACTGTTTCGTTCCCCAATCTGCATAGAGTTTGTTATAAACATCATAGGCTAAACGCTCTTCATTACCCATATACGAAAGTGTATTTGTAAGTTCTTGAGAGAGTGTAGATGCTGGGGCATTGATTGCTTCTTCTACTGTTGTGTTACCGTTATTCCCAGCATTGTTGTTACCATTACTGCCATTACCGCTTCCACATCCACCCATCACCACTGCTGCAGAAGCTACTGCTAATCCATTGCGTATCTTTTTATTCATTTTTTTACCTTCTTGAGATTTATTTTGTTTAAAACTATTTTCACTTTGCTGTCCTCTTGCCTCTGCTGCTGTAGCAACAAGTACTGACGCACATGCTATACTTACTAGTATTTTACTTTTCATTTTAATATCCTTTGTGTTTAAATTAGAATGGGAATATATCTAGCATATATGAACTGAATGTGAATTCACTATTTATGTTTACTACTTTGTGCTTGACAGCCTTTACCTTGACCTTTTCCTTTAGATGGGAAGTTGTCATACATCCAGCTAGCAATGGTTTGTAGCTCTTCTTTACTCACATTACCTTTTTGTGAAGGCATAAGTCCAAAACGTTTTATCTTTTGTGGCATACATACAGCTTTTGATTGTTGTGGATTTAATGCATATTCAGAGATAAATTTTACCGCTTCATCTTTCGTAGTATATTTCATTTTTACATGTCTCATCACACCCATCACTGGTGGTGCAACCAATGTTGATTTGTCACTTGGACGTGACGTTACATGACATGCAGCACATTTTGCATCAAACAGTGAAGCACCATCTTGTGCATAAAGTGTACTTGTTAGTAAAAGTGTAGTGCCTAGAGTAAGTAACATTTTTTGTAGTTTCATTTGTTCATCCTTAGATTTATTTTATATAACACTATATCTATACACTATAAACCCAATGTGAACTCTTTTTTAATGCGCTTCTTTCTCTTCACCAAAAGTCTTCTTCAATCCCTCTATAAGTATTTTCTTTTCATCCTCACTTAGTTGTGCTTCAGGGTGGACTAACAGATAAGATTTGAGTGGCATTTCGCCCTCTTCTACTTCTTCGGCAGCTTCATTGGCATCTTTATATTTCCCCTCTTTCCACTCTGAAACATTCAAATGTTCTCTACCCTCTACAACATGATTGTACACTATCCATGAAATAGGAGCAATGTTACTATATGCTGGCCATTTCGTTTCATTGGAATGACAATCAACACATGCTTTCATAAAAAGCTCTCGTGTTTTGGGGCTGTCCCATTTAGGCTCAGCGATTACGTTAGGGTTTGTATGGTCTTTTCCATAAGGTATGAATTGAATGAGTACACCCAATCCTAGAACAGTAAGTATTATTTTTTTCATTTTTTATCCTTTATATTCTCATTATATATATTTTACATTAACTATTTGTGAATTTTATTTTTTATTGTAACTCAAGCGTACTCTTCTATACCACAAACGTAATCCCGTATAAAGCAATACAAGTAAAAGTACAGAAACAAAATCATTTACAAAAACCCACCATGAGGCAAAAAATGTACCATCATGCAGACTTAATAAAAAACTATATAAAGTTGTATCTGTATATTTTGGTATATCCAAATCTAGACTACAAGAAGAGAAAAACATCTGCTTATTAGACTCTATATACATACTTTTAAACATATGAGGGCTATCTTTTAATATACTGTGCGTGTTATCTTTTAAAACTCTGTTACTCGCACCCATACCACTTACATAAACAGCATCTTTGTCATGCATCATCTTATAGGCAAAGCCTTTACTCTCTAAAACCCAATTTTTCAAGTCTGTACTTTTGTAAACCCCATAACGATTCCCTATGCGGTAGATACCGTTATATATATCTGCTGACCATATATCTTCTTTAAGTGTACTATAGACAGGAGGTAATATCTTGTGTGAAACCTTGGTTTGATGTAAAAAAGAAGAGAAAAATTTGCTATGGTCTAAAAATATCCCTGTGATTACCAAAAGTATCAGAGGAAACACTGCTAAAAGTACCCATGAACTCGTATGTATTTTAAGCAACACGCCTATAGGTTTTTTATATCTTTTCTTGACTCTTATTTTTCCTATCATATACCATAACATGTATCCTGTTACTGCTAGTAAAATAAGCCATAAGGTAGCAAAATCATTCCACAGTAGTGAAAGTCCATCATCAAACAAACCTCTACCATAGTGCACATCTCTTACGAGACGCCCCAAAGAGATATCGTGGTCTAAAAGTTCTTTTTGAAGTGCTACTTCTGTACGGTACAACACTTTAGCTTCTTTATTTAGAAGTACCAGAGTTGTTTTATCAATGACTGCCAAGAGTTTTTCTTTATCTAAACTCAGTGCTGTCACCACTTCATCCTCTAAGGCAAAAAGATTCCATGTCTCACCACTATTCTTTGAGATATAAATACCCTCTGTTGTGGCTGTAAAATAGTTTTCTTCTGAAGCCACCATTGCATAACATGGCAAATTCAGTGTTGTTTCATAAGATGAATTTGGTTTTATCTGTATCTGTACGCCTCTAAAACCACAAAAAAGCCTCTTTAATGGCTCATCTTTAGCAACATAATAAGCATTTAAAAGTCTCTTATCTTTTTCTATAGTTGCTTGAGGAAGTATGGTATTTGGAAGTGTCGTTGTGTATAGAAATTTCCAGTTGTCATGGTTAAGAAAAAACCCACTAATACTAAGCAGTATCAACATAATACCAGAAGTAATTCCAGCATATTTATGTATTTTCTTGAGTCTAAACATCCTTAAAATGTATACTCAATACCTGCATAGACAGATCTAGGAAGTGCTGGAGTATAACGTTCTGAACCATAGGCATAGTCAGCTTTTTCTGCATAAGTTTCATCTGTGACATTATTTACTT
>JAKIUE010000110.1 GCA_021647715.1 Sulfurovum sp. | reverse complement strand
CTTGCAGCCTCTTGCTGCTGGGATTGTCTATGGTTTCCATGTACTGCTAAAGTATTAAACTTTTTTGAGATTAAAAATGCATTGAGGGCATCTGCGGTTTTTTTACTTTTTACGACGATGACTACTTGTGTGTCTTTGTGGTCATTTAGTAACAATGCAAGCATAGCCATCTTGTCGTGTTCTTGCACAAAATAGATACTTTGAGTGGTGCGTAAAGCCACAGATCTTTGGTCGTAATATATTTTGGTGTCTGTATTTAGTTCATTGGTGTTTGTTTCATCTATCATTACTTTGGATATCACTTTCTGTTACTTAATATATTTTCTTAAATACTACTAATCATCATCAAGATCCTCAAATTCACTCAAGTCAAAATCTAATTCTATAGGCTCTTCTTCTACTTCTTTCATATCGGAAATGTCATCAGGAGAGATGTTTATAGCCATAGCAACAAATGCAGGTAACGCATTATCGTCTATGATCTCTTGACTAGACTCGGTGGTGTTGTACACGGTGAGTATCCCATCTTTGTAAAGTACATCGTTGGTACTGACACCTAGTTCTGCTGCTATTTCATGCATATCAGGGCGATTGAGGATGACCCCACTCACTTTCATAGAGAAACCTTTTCTTAATGGTAGTCCAAACATTACTTTTCCTCTTGTTAAAATATTTATTTGACTTGATTATAGCCAAATAGTTCAAAATTAGAGGTGTTCATTACTTTTTAATACGAGCAAGTTCTAATTGTTTTTTTGTATATATTTTCATATAAATTGCTGCAGAGGAGATAATAATAAACATGCTTATCCATAAATATATGATGGGTAAGTCAAAAATATTTACGACTAAAGTAAAGAAAATAAGAGGCATGAGTATTTGTCTGTAAAAACCAATATACGGTATGATAAATGGATTTTTAATACCTTGCAGTGTAGAGTTTGATATAAATAATGTGATAAATGCAAAAAATAAAAAACTTTCAAATATTATATAGGTATATGCGATATTTACAACTTCTATGTCTTTGTCAAATACCATAATCATAGTCTTTCCTAATAAGGCTATGAGTACAACGCCAATGGCACTCATGATGTACCCATACTTTAAAGCTATATGTATTACTTCGTCTATTCTGTTAAAGTTTTTAGCTCCAAAATTATTGGATACTATGGAGATTACAGCTGTGTTTAATCCAAGCATTGGAAGTAAAATGATTTGTTCAACTCTATACCCTATACCAAATGCAGCAACGGCTTTAAACCCATACGTAGATACAAAGTACATCGTTATCATGCTGCCTAAAGACATTAAAAACATGTTTAAACTTGCAGGAATTGCTTGACGTATTAAATGTTGAAAAGCTTTTAGATTTGGTATAGACTTAAAAAATAAAGAGATATCAAAAAGTTTTGTTTTATAGAGTTTATGTAGCATATAGATAAGTGTAATATACTGGATCAGGACGGTTGCAATGGCAACGCCACTGATTCCAAATGCAGGTATAAAATAAAAACCATAGATAAACAATGGGTCAAGTATGACATTTAAAATGAAGCCAATGATTAAAATATTTCTATAGCTTTTCGTATCGCCTAGTGCTATAAGGACTGCGTTTGCTCCTAAACCTATGAGCATAGGAAAAATACCTAGAAGGATGATGTAGGTATATTCTAGTGCATACTCCAAGACCATACCTTTTGCACCCATGGCAACAAAAATATACTCTAAAAGTATGTAGCTCACAATAGAGAGAATAAAAGAAATAAACATAAATAAACTGATGCCATGGGATGTATATATTTCTGCCATAGTTCTCTTGTGTTTACCTAAGGCTCCACCCACATACGCGGTTATAGCTGAGGACAGCCCAAAACTTATAGATAAAAGCATGAAGAAAACCATAAAACTATAGGTAAGTGCAGAGATGCCTTCAGTAGATATCTGTCCGATATAAAAGGTATCTACCACATTATACATGGTGTTGAAAAACATCCCTATACTTGAAGGAATGGCGATTTGTAAGATGAGTTGTTTTATATCTTTTGTAATGAGTTCATTTGTTTTTTTCATAAAACCCTTTGGTCTAAAATGAAATCACGAATAAGGTGTATAAAGATGGGTATGCGTTGATTTGCATCGACAGTGAAGGTTGCTAGTTCTTTATAGGTATCTATACGTTTCTCAAACAAAGCTTTGGCTCTAGACTCATCTTGAAGTAAGGGGCGTTTAGCACGTTCTCTCGCAGATAAGCGGTCTAGTATCACTTCAAAGTCTGCGTCAATATAAACAACGAGAGACTTTTCTGGTATGGAGCTGTATATAGGGAGTCCCCCACCTGTAGCGATGATTTGACCTTTTTTTTGCGTAAGTGTATCTATACATTTTTGTTCAAGAGTACGAAAATATTCTTCGCCTTTAGCATTAAAAATCTCATTTATACTGGCATTTTGTTCGGTTTCTATCACGGTATCTACATCTATAAAATCTTTAAAGAGTTGTCTTGAAAGTTGCTTACCTACACTTGTTTTACCACTTCCCATAAAGCCTATTAAGACTATGTTATTGTATACCAATTTGTGCCCCTGTATTATTTTGTTATATCTGTGACTATACTGTAATAGTCTTTAATCATGAAGTGAAATTCAATTCACAAACCACCTGAGCATGGTCACTTTTGAGTAAAGAACCATCATGATTTTCTCTTAAATGCTCATCAAATACAGCGTAGTTAGTCACTTCAGCTATTTTAGCTTTATTGTCTTTGTGAAAATGATTTGAAATAAAAACATAATCTAGCACATTTCCTTTACCTAGAAAATAACTGGTAGCTTTTCTTATTGGTTTTTTTGCTTCGGGATGGGGGTTGCGTAGTACTTGATTATATTGATAGCTTGCATCATGTAAGACAAACTCTTTTGAACTTGTATCTTCATGGTATTGATGATTTGATAATGCATCAATAGTAATGGAAAATTCTTTATCGTTTAAGTCACAGAGTAAAACTGTAGGCTTGTTTGTCTCTTTTGATATATCAAAAAAAAGTGAAGATGCCTCATACAGTCTTTGTTTTAGAGCTGTTGCATGGTTCTCTTCTAATGCTTTAGATACCAGTTCCTTTTTATGTTCTAAACTATCATTTTTATTAAATAGATATTCAAACTCATTGAGTCTGTTTGATTTTAGATGGCAGACATAGACTAGCAGTTCTGTTTTATTGGGTAGAAGTATGGTTGCTTTTATGGGTATCCTTGAAAAGGTAAAAGAGTCTTCATTTGGTTTTACTTCTTGCAGTTTTGTTATGGGGTATTTCGAAGCAATGGCAACAGTAGTAGTCACGTATTTTTTGGGATTATTTATGCTTAGTTTGGCAACATCTACTGTTCCAAAATAGTTAAAACCTAAGTCCTTTAGAAGATTTTCCAAAGCATCTGCAGAGAACACTTCTTGAAACCCTATGATCTCACAATCCATTTTGAGTATTTGGTTTTTTATCCATGTGGTTTTTTCAGACCATTGTCTAGTGTTAAACTTATCTTTTTTTGTATACCAAGAGTAGGGTGGTTCAACAAATTGAAAAAGGTTAAATGTGCCTACTTTTATTTTCACACTATCCACTGCTCTCCATCAAAAACCATAGTGTTATCTATGTCAAATGTGTCAGTGTCTATCATCACATCTATATGAAACTTACCACTGTTTCTTTTCATGCCTTCTTTAGCATAAATGCCATGTTTCGCTCCGAGTGAGAGGTGCAAACCACACATACGTTCAAAGGTTCCCATGTCTGAGACGTGTCTATCTTTTGAAAATGCACGGTTAAGTCCTAGTCCCAGTTCTCGTACCCAGACTACACCTTCCTCTTCTTTTATCATGTCTAAAACAGCTTCAAATTCTGCTGTACTATTTTCCGTTCTAACAAGATGACCATTTTCTATGACTATGGTAATGGGCTGTGGAGGTATATTTACCTTATAATTGGTGTCACCAAAGGCAATGATATTGGTTTTACCATTTAAAGAGGTGAGTTCTGTTGATTCTGTAAATACTTCTCCAATAGGAAATTGACCCCCAACGTTGTTCATTTCTCTATAGTCACCTATATTGATTTTGGCAGCTTCAAAGCCACCACGGTAGATGAGTTTTTCATTGCCACTATGTACTACAGCACCTTGGGCTTGGTTTATCATATTTTTTAGCGTGTGCCCTGTATGGTGAAAGTATTTTTTATCGTAGGCGAGAGCATTTACGTAGTTATTTACTTCATACTCTTCGTTCATTCTGCCTAGGTGAGGGTGTTCAGCTACTTTGATGCTTTTTTTAAAGAGTTCAATGCGTATGCGAAAGGCAGAGAGGCGAAAACTTGTAGACTGTACTAAAGCCACAAAATCCCCAGCTTCAAGTGCATCTATCTTGGCGAGTATGATTTTCGTATCTGTCTTATGAAAATTGATAAAATGACCTTTAGGCAAAGCCAAACGATATGCCTCTGTGAGTATGTTAGATAGTGTTGAATCTAAGTCATAAATAACAAGGGCTGTGTGGTTGTCATCGTGTAAAAATACATCATGTAGGACATCTCCTAGATTGTTTGAGGCATTTTGTATGAGCATTGTTTCAATCATGAGATATCCAAAAATGATTTACAGGGCCATGTCCCTGTCCTAGTACCTTGTCTTTTCCTGCTTCTATGGCTTGGTTTAGATACGTGCATGATTTGAGTGTAGCAGACTCTAAGTCTTCTCCTTTGGCTAGATGCGTAGCTATGGCAGAAGAGAGCGTACATCCTGTGCCGTGGGTATTTTTTGTTTGTATGGCTTTATTTTGAATGTGAAACACTTCACCTTTGGTATGGTTATAAAGTGCATCATTCATAGTGTCTGTAAATGCTAAGTGACCACCTTTAAGTAAAACGGAGACTTGGAATTTCTCTCCTATCTCTTTGGCTGTTGCCTTTAAGTTTTCTAGGTCTATGCTGTGCCCTATGAGTATCTGGGCTTCTGGTATGTTGGGTGTGATGAGTGTCACATGAGGCAAAAATGTTTTGAGCCTCTCTATGGCTTCATCATTAATGAGGTTATCTCCTGAGGTAGCTACCATCACGGGGTCTAGGACTATGTTCTTTGCATTATATTTT
>JAKIUE010000109.1 GCA_021647715.1 Sulfurovum sp. | reverse complement strand
AACTTTCTTTTTTTTGACGCTATCATAAATGTACATGTCTTTTGCCTTGGGTTTATAGTATTGTGATTATAGCAAATTTATCTAATGAGTGTAAGTAAGTAATGATTAAGTAGATACATAAGCATAGAAAACACAATCATAAAGAGTATAAAGTAGAGTGTTTTCTTTGATTTTATAATAGCTAAGAATTTCTCTATGCCTACTTCTTTTACAGTAAAGAACAAGAGTACAAAACCACCGATACTTCCAGCCAATGCAAGGCCAGATGCTCCCATAAATTGCATAAGTATCAGGGAAGAAGTTAGTGAAGTGATAAGTGAGTACACAGCAATTTTAGCAGCTTTCATGTGTCGGTGAGAGGCATATAAAAACAGTGAAAAGAGTTTTGCTAGTCCAAATGGAAGTAGCCCTACCATATACATTTGTAGTACGGTGACTGTTTCTATGGTTTGATCTATGGTGAATTTACCTCTTTCAAACAAAAGCCATACGATGGGTTCAGCCAGTAGTATACCCCCAACCATAGACGCACCAAGTAAAAAGGTTAAAAGCCAAAAGGCTTTGTCTAGGTTCTTATATGCTTCGCTCTCTTGTCCATTCTTTAGGGCTTTAGAAACAGCAGGAAAAAGTACAGTAGCTGTGGCTATGGCGATGATGGCAAGAGGCAGCTGAAATACACGGTTAGCATAAAACAGGTATGACACTGAACCCGTCATAAGAAAAGTGGCAAGGATAGTGTCTATAAAAGCCGAAATTTGAGGTGTAGAGTTACCAAGAATCCCAGGGATAAAAAGTGAGTTAAAGTGCTTTTTCTCTTCTACGACATCTTTTTGTTTTCTATATTTCCACCCACCTAGAAGTATTTTGTGTAGGTTAAACTTTTTTATGGCTATAAGATGAACTAAAACTTGTAGTATTCCACCTATAAGTACTGCAAAACTCAGTGCATAGGCTACTGTTTTAGGGTCTTCTTTCATGTAGAGCCACAATGCAGCTATCATAGCGATGTTCAGTAGAGCAGTGGACATTGCAGTAGTCGCAAAGTGTTCTTTGTACTGTAGTAAGGTAGCTAAAAAGGTGACGACAAAGATGAGGTCTAAGTACCAAAAGTTGATGGCAGTCATGGGCGAAGTATCAGTTATAAGCTCAGTATCCCAGCCCCATGCTAGTAGTTTAGTGATGGGTTCAGGAAAGAAAGTTATGAGTAAAGAAAATCCTACCAGAAAAAGTAAAAATCGAAAAAAGATAGCTGTAGCAAAAACCCCTTTGTGCTTGCTCGCTATAAACGAAGGCATGAAAGCCTGAGTAAAAGCACCTTCTGCAAAGATACGACGAAAAAGGTTAGGGAGTTTAAATGCCACAAAAAACATATCTGACCAAATAGAAGCACCTAAGGCAGAAGCCATAAGCACATCACGTCCTAGACCTGTAATGCGTGAAATGAGTATCCCAAAGCTGTTGGTGAAGATAGATTTTAATTGCATGATACTCTTTTTTTTGTATTAGAGGGTATTTTAGCGTAATGTTGGTTTGAAGTAAAAATAATGTGATGTACTTTTAGATAATTATAATTATTGAGGTAGATCTGCTTCCATCTCTTTTAGAGAGGGGTGATATGTATTGATTTCATCTTTACTCATGTAGTAAACTTCTATAGGGGAAGTGAGTATTTTTTCATCAAAAGTAGCACCATTTTCATTTTCTAAATTAATCACTATTTTTTTAGTTTCTTTAGGGATATGAATATATTTCACGCCAGTTGTTTTATTGATATCATTTAAAAGTCTTTGTGGTGAAAGTAGTGCTTGAGAGCCACGTTCACTAGGTTGTCCTATGCTTTTTTTTAGGATACCTAAATTTTCATCATCTAAAAAAACAACTCTATTATAACTACCAGGATGCTTAATCTTTAGCATAGCACCTCCCACTACATCAAGTGTGATACTTCGGAATGGCTCACCTTTATCAATTCGAATCTCATCATATATTCTAACAGAGTGATCTATAGGGATACCATGTGCTAAGTTACTATTTAGTTTATCTGCTGGTGGTGTGACATATAGGGTGTTATATTTTATCGTGCTTCTTGCTTCCCCTTCTGTAAGGTGTCTTAATGTATTTTGTATTATTTTGTATGAACCAAATACAGAAGGATGGTGGTTGTCTACAAAAAATTTAGACTGCAAGTTTTGATACTTTTCATAGTCAAGAGGAGCTTTGATTAGTGGTAAGTCTTTTTCTTTGGCTACTATGGCTAAGGTCTCTTTTAAGACAGGATCTTCAATTCCCGTGGCTTCAGCTACAAATAATAGTGCATTAGGAAGTGCTTTTTGAATGGCTTCTATACCTTTAAGAAGTTCAGCTTTTAGAAACTTTTTCTGTGCATCTACCGGAGGAAACTTCCCATTGCTTACATGCTTTACCTTGTAGGTGTTTAAATCATTTGTACCTAAAGAAAATTCTACAATACTGTGGGCACCTTGATCTCCTGTGGCATCTTGCTTGAGTTCTGAAAGTTTTGATTCTGTTTTAGGATTAGTGTGTGGATTGCCATTTATCCATTGAGCCGTAGTAATACTAGAGACTGCATGGTGTTTGTATGTGATGCCAAGCTTACCAAAGGCTCTTGCATAATTTATTTTATCCATAGAGGCAACACCATCTCTTTTACTGTCACCAGCTGTATGAAAAGTGACATCATTGATATCACCATTTTTAGCACTTGTTATGAGTGCTTTTATTTTGAGTACAATAGGGTGGTTTTGTGTCTTTTCCGGTATTTTATAAGTAGAATTATCAGTTTTTGTTGGAGTGACTACTTGTTGTGTATTGGTGGTCGTCTCTTTGCTTGTTTTATTACAACTTATGAGTAAGAGAGGTAAAAGAATTATGGTTAAATAGTTTAGTTTTTTTGTCACTAGATGCCTCTTGTTTTTGGTGTATATTAACCTTTAAGATAGCATAATTTGTCTTTATATCTCTTTAAATTATATATTTCAAAGTTATGAGAATTATAAATATTTTGTATACTATATTTAATATGACAATCTGACATGTTTTTCTTT
The DNA here is from genome assembly GCA_021647715.1 of Sulfurovum sp. Classification (GTDB taxonomy): domain Bacteria; phylum Campylobacterota; class Campylobacteria; order Campylobacterales; family Sulfurovaceae; genus Sulfurovum. The sequence continues at coordinate 2,089 of JAKIUE010000109.1, read as the reverse complement.
TCATTTTGAAAAGCGTGATATACTTTTTAAAATTTATAGATTTGGAGTGAAAATGATAGTAGGCATAGAAGGAATAGTAGAGAGAAAAGAACCCACATTTGTACATGTAAATGTACATGGACTCATACATGAAGTACATGTGTCCATCAACACTTCAAATGCTATACAAGACAAAAAAGTAAAACTTTTTGTTGCTCAAATCATCCGTGAAGATACCAATGCATTGTATGGATTCATGGATTTAAACGAAAAGAAGATGTTTGATACAGTATTAAAAATAAACGGAGTGGGACCTAAGGTAGGGCTGGCTATATGTTCTACTTTTACGCCTGAAACCTTTGCTAAAGTAGTGGCTTCAAAAGATGTAAGTATGCTTAAGCGTGTACCTGGGGTGGGGCCAAAAGCTGCGAGTCGCATACTTGTTGAGCTGGCAGACTTCATAGTAGATGGTAATGAAAGTAGTGAAAACAGTGGAGCATTAGGTGAAGCGGTGATGGCACTGGAGAGTTTAGGGTTTAAATCTGATGCTATACGAAAGGCGTTGAGCGGCTGTTCTGGAGATACAAGTACATTAGTAAAAGAGGGACTTAAAAAGTTACAAAGACTTTAAATGTTTTAGCTTTGTGCTAAGACTCTTTTTGCTGAAACAAATTTACTAGCATAGTATCCACTATAAATAGGGGAGATGATAATCCCTTTTTTCTTAGATGCTGCATGGATAAACTCTCCATTTCCTATATAGATACCTACATGCGTGACAGGAATCCCACGTTTTTTGTCTGTAAGGAAAAAAAGCAGGTCACCTTTTTTTAGGTCATTTTTGGCTACAGATACTCCTTTTTGAGACTGAGACCAAGCAGTTCTAGGTAAGTTTATATTATGTTTTTTGTATAGAAATTGCACATAGCCTGAACAATCAAATCCTTTAGGTGTAGTCCCACCCCATACATATTTAACCCCTTTGAAGTACTTGGCATACTCAAGTAAGGCATTTTTATCTTTATTCGTAAGGTGATAGGTTTTTCCTTTTTTTTGGGCTTCTTTTTTTAGTTTCGCTAAACGAGTTACTTCTTTTTTAGCAGCCTGTGCAGCACGGGCTAAATTTTCCTCGCGGTGAAGTGCATCATAAATTGCTTGAAGAGAGTAATCTGTAGCTTTTTGTGAAAGGTATGCATTTGTGGTATGCTGGAGGTCTTTAGTATGGGTTACTTTTCCATTTCTATCTGTAATTGTAAAAATATTTGCGCACATCAGTGTTGATAACATAGATAGAACCCATATTGATTTAGACATAGCACAACTTTCCTTTTTTAATATTTTATCATATCAAAAGAAAGGTTAGAAAATACTTTGACGATACATATGATTAATGATTTGTACCACAGAAGTTAGCATCACAGCCATTGACTGCCCCAGAAAACTTTGAATTGTCTATGAAAAACTTTAAGAGTCGTTTTTTACGATTTTTAAATAGAGAATTTTTAAGACTTGCTAGGGCTTTTGGTTTACCTTTGTGTAGTTTTTCTAGTTTATCTTTGGTGTTAAAGTAAAACTCCCAGTCATCATCATCTATCTGTTTTGCCATATAAAAAGGTGTTCCATGACAGGAAGTACAAAGTTTTGCTACTGTTCTAAATGCTTTTGTGTCATATTTTTCTGCAGCATATGTGTACGATATCATTCCAAATATCAATAAAAAAGAAGTGATTATTTTTCTCATGAAATAGCCTTTTGATTTGAATATATAGATTCATTATAGTTGTAATAGTGTGTATTGTCTGTGTAGTTATAGGATATACTACGCGTTATGAATACGGATATACTTATCATAGGTGGAGGAGCCAGTGGATTAATGCTGGCTGCATTACTACCAAAAAACTCGGCTACCATTATAGAATCAAATGCTAAACTAGGGGCAAAGATACATATTTCTGGTGGAGGAAAATGTAATATTACAAATGCAAAGATGGGTACAGAGTATTTTTTAGCCAGGCATGATTTTATAATGCCTGCGTTAAAACGGTTTTCACAAAAATCTTTGTTAATATGGTTAGAGAGACAGAGACTTTTTCCTGTTATTCGTAAAAAT
>JAKIUE010000108.1 GCA_021647715.1 Sulfurovum sp. | reverse complement strand
TTTTAGCACAAACATATGCAGATGCACTGCCTTCATTTATAAAAGGGTATGTGAGTGATGATGTAGTAGGAGCTGAAGTATCTGGAGCCTATAAGAATGTTATCGCTATTGCTAGTGGTGTATGTGATGGACTAGGACTTGGTAACAATGCAAGAGCCGCACTTATTTCACGAGGGCTGGTAGAAATGACGAGATTTGGAGAAGCCTTTGGGGCTAAAACAGAAACTTTTTTATCTTTAGGTGGGGCAGGTGATTTATTCTTGACCGCATCTTCAACACTTTCACGTAACTATAGAGTAGGGTTAGGACTCTCAAAAGGTAAGAGTATAGAGTTGATTCTTGAAGAGCTAGGTGAAGTAGCAGAAGGGGTTCCTACAGCTAAAGCTTTAGATAAAATAGCTAAAGATAAAAATATATATTTACCAATTGCTGCTGAAGTATATAAAATGATAGAAGAGGGGAAAGATCCTTTGCATAGTGTAAAGGATTTACTTTCTTAGAAGATTTACATATTCTGTTGAATAAAAGTACATATTTCATTGGCTTTAAAAAAAGTTTCTTTTTTATATATATTGAACTCTAAAGAAGGTAATTTTTCTAATGAGGGAATAATATCTTTAAAGTCACTACAGCTTAAAGCATAGTGTTCCTCTTTTAAAAATTGAGCTATATCTGTTTGATGAGTATCTACTCTTTCTAAGTTTGGTATTGCAATAAATTTTTTCTTTAAATCTAAAAGTTTATAAATAGTTCCAGAACCAGCATGAGTAATGATATAATCGTATTCAGCATAGAGAGCATCTATTTTTTCTGTAAAATTTATATATTTAAAGTTTTTTGGTCTATAGGTACCTTGTGCAATTTGGAATAGTACTTCAAATTCTCTATTAAGGTTAGTATCAAGATATTCAATAAGTGAATCAAAGTTTGTTGTACCAACTGTTATAAAGATCTTCATTACAATCTACCACAATATTCTGATTTAGGATATAACTTAAGCAAGGATTGATTTGGAACATAAAATTTATCTGAGATAGGATACAGTAATTTTCCAGTAAAAGATTTTGTTGTGAATCTACAATCTGTTTCAATATAAATTAATTTTACTTGAAATATTTTAAAAAAATATGCAGGCAAGATAGTAAGTCCTGGTCCAGTTGATAAAATTATTTTCACATCATATTTTCGTTTAATATGAAATAGTAGAGAGATAATTTTAAATAAACCAGTGATTATATTAAGAATTGTTTTTATTTTTGAATATTTATCTCTCATTGTTGGAAACTCATAATTCTTCTGTATAGTATCTTCATTCAAGAAAGCACCATTTTCATAAATTGATATATACTTATTTGAATTACAATTATTTTCTATAGACGTTAAAAGTCTTTTCATTTCTGATTTATGACCACCTTCACCATAAATTAACAGTGTAACCTTTTCTTTTCTATATTTCATTATTTTAATTAACTCTTTTATAATTACGTTTTATATATGGTACAATTTTTTAAATTATACTATGAAAATATAGGTAGTTTGCTTACTGATTAAAATAAAAAGATTATTTTAATTTCTTAAGATATCCATCTCTGTCTCATAAACATCGGTATCAACATTGAAAATACCTAACAGTGTTGAAAAAAGATTATCATGAGTATACTTATTATTTGACCTTTTAATTAAACTGTTTTTATCTAGAGGAAATGTTTTAGAAAACCACATTAAAGCTCCCACATGTTTTTGATGATCTGGCGCCATAAAATAAGGAAGACCATGTAAGTAAAAACCATTTTCCCCTAAGGACTCACCATGGTCTGCCATATAAACCATGGCTGTATCAGACGCTTGAGAATGTTGTTTTAATAGAGCAATCACTTTAGAAAGAAAATAGTCTGTATAGAGTATAGCATTATCATAGGCATTACTAATCTCTTCTTTTGAACACTCTTCGAGTTGATTGGTCTTACAAACAGGGCTAAATTGCTTAAATTTTTCAGGATATCGTAAATAATATGCAGGTCCATGATTACCCATTTGATGTAAAACAATAAGGGTATCTTTTTTGGTGTTATTCAGTAAATCATCTAAACCTACAAGCATACCTTCATCACGACACTCTCCCTTTTCACAGATAGTATTGAGAGCAGGTGTCTTATAGTGTTCGTACTTTAGTCTCACTGCAACCCCTTTTGAATTTGAATTATTATCTCGCCATAGCACTTGCACACCTACTCGCGAGAGTATATCTAATGCATTATGTGTGTTATACCCTTTTTGAGTATTGTATTCATCTCTGTCATACACAGAGAACATACAAGGTACAGACACTGCTGTAGTTGTGCCACATGAATACATATTTGAGAAGTTAATGATATCTTCTTTTTTTAACAGTGGATTGGTCTCTTTTTCGTACCCATTGAGTGAAAAATGGTCTGCTCTTGCTGCTTCACCTACTACCATAATCACTATTTTTCTTTTTTTCTCAGTTGGGGAATTTATTTTTGCATCTTCACCTATAATTTTCATAGGTATATTCCTATCTTTATACTGTTCATAAGTATACGCTACAGTATTGTAGATACTGGCAATAGGATTGGTATAAAGACGTAACGTTTTGTATTCTCTAAAAAAGGAAGTATAAAACTTTGAAAAGCTAAAAAGAAGCACACCTATCAATGCAAGGTGTATCATAATGAGTTTAAACTTACTCCAGAGTTCAGCTTTGAATCCTCTATAGTGTAAAGGTATCTTATATAGTATAAAAGATGGGATAATTGCTAGGAAAAAAAGGGATAAAAAAAGTTTTAAACTCAATAAATCAAAGCTCTCTTTCATATCTGTTTGAATAGTGTTCTCAATCATCGTTTTATCCATTACAATATTATAGCTCTGCATGAAGTATTGAATACTAGCAGAGAGTATAAGTGCAAAGATAAGGATAGGTTTGGTTGTATATTTAAAACTAAGCAGTGAAAACAGTATGACCAATAATGCATAAAGTACAAGGGCTAGTGAGAGTAAAAAAGAAATGTTTGAGATTTCTAAGGGATATATTTTCAATACATGCTCAAAAAATGAGATGTTTAAAAATAGTACGATAAAAAGTGCAGCACTTGTAATAAAAAATATAGGAGTATATTTTCTCATTCATTATCTTTCTAATTTTATTCATAATATCATATCTAAAATATGATACCAAATACTGAAAAATATTAAAAAGTATTAAAGTTATTTAGATATGATATTGATATTAAAAGGAGTTACACTTATATGCGTATTCAATGGACAATACTTATTATTATTTTCATGAATTGTCTTTATGCAGAGGATCAGAAAAAAGATATAGAACTTCTTCATCATAGTATACAGCTACAAGGGAATAAATACTTTGAAAAAGAAACATTGTATGATATTTTAAATGTGGAAACAAATAGTTTTTTTGCATTTTGGAAAGATGATATAGCACGAATAAATGATAAATTAATTCCTACGATAAAAGATACTTTAGTTAGTTTCTATGATTCAGAAGGTTTTTATAAAGCTAAATTTGAGATAGAAAAGAATAAGACTACAGTAAATATAAAAATACGTGAGAATATACCTGTTAAAATAAATAAAATAGAAATATTGAGTGATTTTCCTATAAATCAATTGGTTACCTTAAAAAAATCACATATTTTTAAAGCAAAAGAGTTTGTAGAAATTAAAAGTAATATTGCCAAGGCTTTACTTAATGAAGGTTATTGTTCCTATGCCTTAGATGCTAAGGCATACGTTGATTTAAAACGTGATAGTGTAGATGTAAAGTTTGTGTTAAAAAAAGGTGAGTTATGTACCTTTGGTGAGACAACAATCAAAGGGCTTAAAACAATAGACAAAAATATTGTTTCATCACGTATTCTTGCAAAAAAAGGTAAAAGGTATGATCCTAAGAAAATAAAAGAGAGTTATGCCAAAGTATTTGATTTAGATGCTTTTGATAGCATTGTATTAAGTACAGATCGTAAGTTTTATAATGAAGTTCCAGTTGATCTTCAATTAGTTGAGTTAGAAAAACCTTATCACTATGAAATCGGTGCTGGATACGATACTTTTGTAGGGGCAAGAGTACATGGCATGATAAGTAAACGAAATTTTTTAGGTAATGCACAGAAAATAACATTACGGACTTCTTTATCCCAAAGAGAACAACTCATTACTTTGGATTACTTTAAGCCCGTATTATTTACACTCTTTGATTATGGCATTGACTTTGGTACAAACCTTGGATATTCTAATTTAGAATATATCGGATTTAGAGAGAAAAAATCATTTATTAAATCATATTTAGAAAGTCAAGAAGGAAGGTTAAATCTAAAAGCAGGTCTGGCATTGGAAAATATAGATATATCACGAGTAGATAATTTTAAAAATAATCAAGGCTTAGTACAAGCAGTAAAAGAGGGGAATTTCTTACTTTTTTACCCTTTTGTAAATGCAGTGTATGATGCAAGGGATTCAAAATTAAATCCTAAATATGGTTATTATCTTTCTGCATATATAGAGTATGGGTTACCTTATAGCGACAGTGCAAGTGCTTATGTAAAAACACTCTTAGAAGGGAGAGTTATCCATACATTTGGAGATCTAACACTTGCAAGTGTTGGGAAGTATGGTGTTGTGGACATTAGGGCAAATGATATGCCTGAGTCTAAACTCCTTTTTGCAGGAGGTTCATTTTTTAACCGTGCTTATGGGTTTAGAGAAATTGGAGTGATAGGCTCTTCTACAGTCGATAGTATAGAAGGAGGATTAAGTATGCTTAATCTCTCTTTTGAAGCAGACTACCCTATATGGGGTGATCTATATGGTGCGATTTTTAGTGACAATACCATGTTAACAGATAAAAGTTATGATTTTACAGGTGATTATATTCATTCTGCTGGAGTAGGTGTACGTTATATGACACCTATTGGTCCATTTAAAGTTGATGTAGGTTGGAATATAAATGACACGGCACAATATGGAATTTCTTTCCAAATAGGACAGTCTTTTTGAAAAAAATATTTATTATATTTATTGTTTTACTCATAGCACTCATGGTTGTTATTTTAAGTGCAGTGAATTCCTCTTATGTCATAGCAAAGATTGCAGATGAATATGCTCCGGATTATAATATAAGCTATGACAAGATATCTGGTAACATCTTTACAGGAATTGAAGTAAAAAATTTAAAATATGCCAATCAAA
>JAKIUE010000107.1 GCA_021647715.1 Sulfurovum sp. | reverse complement strand
TGACATCCCCATCCACTAGCCATTTTATTTCCTTATCTCAAAACCATCTGTATGAAATACAGCATCATCTATCACTTCATACTTTACATCTTCCACAGAACTCAAAGGTGAACCCTCTTTTAAAATAGTAAGAAATGTTTCAAAATCATCATCAAAAACTTCTGCTACCACCTCTACCGTTCCATCATCAAGGTTTTGTATATACCCTTTAAACTGTTTTTTCATAAGTGCTTGAGAAACAGACTTTCTATAAAATACACCCTGAACTTTCCCATATACTATAAATCTATACCACTGCATTACTTTGCACCATAGTCATTTTTAAGTGTTCCTAAAAACTCTATAATACGTTCTTGAAACAATAACTCTTCTTCAGACTCTTCATCCGTACACTCCATAAGCTGTTTTAAAAGTCCTATATCAATTTTTTGTGCAAAACGTTTCATCTCTTTTGTCTCTTGCATAACCAACGCTATGAGATGTTCAAAATCAAGTCCATTTTTGGTAATAATTTTTTCATGGTATTCATAAACAGTATCGAGAAGCAACTCTGCTCTGTCTTCATCATCTTTGTAAATATTATAGGCTATCTCTTTAAGTTTTTGTTTTTCACATTCACACATCTCACCATTTGCAGAGATCATCAATGTAAATATTTTGGCTCTATACTCCACTGAACTATGATGATATACTAAAAACTCTCTAAACATTTTTCTTATTACTCGTCTAAAGTTTTGAAACACGCTACTATCCTTGATATTGATTAACACAAATTTAACAATAGTATACTATAGTTTTACAAATTTACAAATAGGATTAAAACATATGGAGAATATAGACTTCATCATCATATTAACCACTGCTTTTTTAGGCTCAGTAGGACATTGTATCGGTATGTGTGGAGGGATAGTGGTTGCATACACGTCAAGTAAGATAGACCAAAAATCATCATACTTCCAACAAACCTACTCACATTTAGCCTATAACTTTGGAAGGGTCACTACCTATGCTATACTTGGTGCCTTATTTGGTTTCATAGGTCATATTGTAGCTTTTACCCCTACAACCAAAGGTGTACTTTTCATCTTTACAGGTGTTCTTATGATACTCGCAGGACTCTCCTTAGTAGGGAATATAAAATTTTTAAACTCAGCCGAGTGGTCGGTATCTAAATACGCTTGGTACCAAAATAGTTTTAAAAAACTTCTTTCAAGTAAATCCTACAGTAGCTTTTATCTGCTAGGACTTTTAAATGGCATTATCCCTTGTGGTCTGGTATACTCTTTTGCTATCTTTGCAGCCAGTACTGCCGACCCATTCTTAGGTGCTTTAGTTATGGCTACCTTTGGCTTAGCTACCATCCCTGCACTTTTCTTCTTAGCAAACATTACAAAATTTTTACAAAAAGGAAACCTTCGAGGTATCATGATGAAATTTGCAGCACTTCTTGTCATCGTATATGGAGCCATGACACTCTACAAAGGCTATAAATTTGTAGCCCATCCAGAAGAAATGAAAGCGATGATGCAAAAAATGCATAAAGATACTAAAAAAGAAAATACAGGAAAATGTGGTGGCATGAAGTGTGCACCAGGAAAATGTGGATAAAACAAAATGTCATTAATCCTTCATACATACTTTTGCATCATAATATAAGTTCAATACAATAAAAAAGGAATAATTATGTCAAAAGTAGTAAAAGTGATAGAAGTACTAGCACAATCAGAGAAGTCTTGGGAAGATGCAGCAGCAGGTGCAGTAAAAGCAGCGAGTAAAAGTGTAGATGGTATCAAAGGTATAAACATTACCAACATGTCTGCAAAAGTCGATGGCAATAAAATCGTAAAATACAGAATTAACGCAAAGATTTCATTCTTAATCAAGTAATTCCATACTGTATAGGCTCTTAGCCTATACAAACTCTGCTATAATTCTCTTTATGAACCATATTAAAACGTACGCATATACACACTCACCTTTACATTTTGATTTTAAACAAACAGTGGAACGCTTTTTTGTAGAAGAGATACCACTCTACACCCCCTCTAACTCAGGAAACTACCTCTACCTCAAAATACAAAAAACTGACATGAGTACATGGAAGCTTGTCTCTGTCATATCCAAAGCCACAGGCCTACAAGAACGTGACATAGGCTACGCAGGACTTAAAGACAAAAATGCCACAACCATACAGTATATCTCTATACCTAAACAAGCCGAAAAAGAACTAAACAAAAACCTCACCACAGAGAAAATAGAGATACTAGAACGTAACTACAACAAAGCACCCATCAAAATAGGACACTTAAAAGGAAACAGGTTTTCAATTATATTACATAATATCAATGATAAAGATGCAAAGTTCTTTAACACTACCGCACTCATGATGCAAAGCAAAGGCATACCCAACTACTATGGCTACCAACGCTTCGGTGAAGACAGCCGTTCTTACCTCCAAGGCAAAGAGATAGCCCAATCAGGAAAACGACTCAAAGGAAGCAAAGAAAAGCTTCTAGTATCTGCCTACCAAAGCTACCTCTTTAACAGATGGCTAAGTGAACGCGTAAAACTCTCCACGATTATAAGTGCAAACAACATTCCCCAAGCCACAAAAAAGCTAGACTATCCAGAAGCACTCATCAAAGTACTCGCAAAACAAGAGCAATTTTTTAAACTCTTCATAGGTGATGCCATCACACCGTACCCCTACGGAAAAGAGACCTACGTCAAAGACATGCATCAATCATCCCTTGCCTTTAGTCAAAAGAAAATCTCCCCCACAGGGCTACTCTGTGGTGCCAATGTAGAACGCTCTAAGAGTGATGCTTACTACCTCGAAGAACCTTACGATGACACAGAACTAAATGCCCTAAAAGGTGATAGACGCTTCGCATGGATATGGCCAAAAGAGGTAAATACTGTCTATAATCCTGACAATAAAAAATTAACGGTGGAGTTTTACCTGCCTAAAGGATCTTATGCTACTACTTTTTTAGAGGAGATTGGAAAGTTTTCTTTGAAAGAAAAGAGGTAAAAGTTTAATCAATTAGTTTTGACAAAAATTGACATTTATTGATTATACTTTTAATACGAAATAAGGAATATGGTATATTTTCAACGACTTACCCTTATTTGAATTAATTTATATTAGGAAAATAAATGATAAGATTATTACTACTAATTAGTATAGTATATATTACAGGTTGCTCATATAAACAATATGAAGCAAAACATTACAGAAGTATTCCTTTACATACAATATCTGTTAAAATGAATAAAAAAACTATTTTAAATAAATTAGGTGTACCATATAATACAATAGGTTCCAAAAAATATAAAAAAGGCATAATCGAAGTATGGGAATATAGGAAATATCATGAATCAATAAATAAATCATATGATCCTATTGATGAACAATATTGGCTGTATTTTTGGAATGGAGAATTAGCACAATGGGGAAGACCTGGAGATTGGGAAAAAGAAGCTGATAGAATATACGAAATACGTATGAGATAGCAAGAGATAAAACAATTATTTCAAGGGTAAGTGTATGTAAATTCTAAAAACTAACTCTATTTGATATAGTAATCAAACAGCTTCAATCAAGAAAGGTTTTACACATGGACCTACTAAAGAAGGGTCAGACATTGAAAATACACCACACTAGACATCCCTGATAATCATAGTAGATTCCTACGTTATTTACGTCCTCTTTTATTCTTCTTACTTTTCTTCTCATCCTTAGGCTTCGCCGCATCATACACCTTAAACCCATCACGCTTTGTCGTCTTTCGTTTTTTAGTGCTAGAAAAAGTAGTAGACTTCTTCTTTTTCTTTCCGAAGGCACCATCTGCACTTTTATGTTCTTTTGGGTTTTTTCTTGCACCTTTTTGTTTAGGTATCTCTTTAGGTGCATATCCCTCTAACTTCTCTTGCAGTATGGCTTTACCCATGAGCTTTTCTACATCTTTAAGTGCTACCATCTCTAGTGGAGATATAAGTGTGATAGCCAAACCTTTAGCCCCTGCTCTCCCTGTACGTCCTATGCGGTGTATGTAGTCACCTGTAACGTGTGGGATGTCATAGTTCATCACAACATTAAGATTTGGTATATCTAACCCACGTGCTGCGATATCAGTGGCTACAAGTACACGTATTTTCCCTTCTTTAAAACCCTCTAACGCACGGCTTCTCTCACCTGAGCTTTTACTCCCATGTATCACTGAAGTTTTAAGCCCTGAGAGATTAAGCTCTTTTGCTACCTCGTCTGCAAGCTCTTTTTTACGTACAAAAACCAAAACTTGGCTGTAGTTACGTGAACCTATAAGGTAAGAAAGCAGCTCTGTCTTTTTTTCTTTCTCTACTGGGTAAACTATCTGCTCTACGTTACTTGCACTTGTCCCCATAATATCTACTTCTATGAGTTTAGGCTTTGAAAGTATTTGCTCTGCTAGACGCTTAACAGAACCAGAAAGCGTTGCAGAGATAAGTACATTTTGGCGACGCTGTGGTAAAAAAGAGAGTATCTTACTTACCTCATGCACAAACCCCATGTCAAGTATGGTATCGGCCTCATCTAATACTAGATAGTCTATAGAATCAAGATTAACATTTTTTTGATGTATATGCTCTAATAGTCTCCCGGAAGTAGCCACTATGATATCTACACCCTGCTTTAGTCTGTTGGCTTGTGAAGTAAGGTTTGCACCACCATAAAGCACTATGCTTTTAAGTGGCACATACTTTCCATAACTCTCAAAAGAAGCATGCACCTGTTTTGCTAGTTCTCGTGTAGGTACAAGAATCACCGCCTTAGGATAATGCTGCGTTTCTTTAAATTGTCGTGTGAGTTCTTGGAGTATGGGCAAGGCAAACCCCGCAGTCTTTCCCGTACCTGTTTGAGCCCCTGCTAAAATATCCGAACGGGTAAACATAGCAGGAATAAGAGCTTTTTGTATGGGTGTTGCCGACTCATATCCTTTATCTTTTAAAGCTTTTAAAAGTGCTTCAGAGAGTCCAAGAGTTGCTAGTGACATGTTAGTTAGACTTTTTTGTACTGTCTTCAAGTCTGCGTTGCATACGCATTTTATGTTTTGCTACTTCTCTCATGTCAGCATGAGAATCACTCTCATCAACTATCTCTACACCTAGTATCGTCTCTACACAATCTTCTAACGTTACGATACCTTCAGTTTGGTCATAGCTGTCAAGTACTAAAAACATATGCTCTTTTTTCTTAATAAACAAGTC
>JAKIUE010000013.1 GCA_021647715.1 Sulfurovum sp. | reverse complement strand
AATCTTAATATACCCGTTTCACTTTTTCGTGTAGCAATCTCTTCAATAGGACCATCCCCTACCCCTAAGGGACCTCTCGGGAATTCTATGAAAAGAGAAGTATCATCATGAACAAAGTAACGCTTCATACTGTATTCTCTAAATCCTATTTTCTCCATGATTTCTTTTATCTTTCTATGTCCTCCGTTATATCTATCAATCAGGTCAATATCGTCAGAAGTATATCGTCCGTGACTATAGAGTTCAACACAGCAACCACCTGAAAGTACAGTATCAATACCTTCGTTTTCTAATGTTGTACATACATAGGTTGCCAACTCTTCCATGTTCATTTCTTTTACCATTTTCATAGAGGCTTGCCTGTACGTCTTGGTCGTTTACGTGATATAAGAAGTCTCTCTTGCTCTTTGGGCTCATAGTATGCTCTAGCTTTCACAAGCAAAGAAATGAGTTCATCCTTAAAAGCATAACGTGGGTTCATCATAAACAGTCTAGTTCTTCCCACTGTCTTACTGACTAATATACCACCTGTCTCCAAACGTTCAAGCTGTTTTTGTATGGGGTCTAAACTACTCTCATAAAAGTCTGCCATCTCTTTAGCATACCCTTCTCCTCTAGCCAATACATACTGTAACACACGCTCACGATTTTTAGAGCCAAAAAGTTCTTCTAACATACACATAACCTACTTTATAGGCATCATAACCTATTTAATATATTTTATTACCTATATTATAGGTTATAAATTTTGTTTTGTCAAGAGTTAATGATTATTATATTTCTTTCTGACATTCCTTTATACTTTCATTTTCACTCAATAATACGACTACACAAATAATAATTATTTAGGCTCCTATACATTAGGTACATTTTAAGGAGGTTTATTTTTGACATATTTTGACATATTTACTTTATTCTTTTTACACTAAAATATCATAATAAACAATACAGTGTGTTCTATTATATAGATAGTTATATCTTAAGAAGGTGAATCTAAAATGACAAATAATCAACATGAATTTATAAATCTTTATAGTTTTCAAAAGAAGACTTATCCTGAAATTGAAAAATCAATGAATATATCTAGAAAAGAGCTTCAAGGGCTTCGTGATGAAGAAGTGAATAAGTTAATAAGCGATATACAAAAAATATATAAAAAATTTACAGGCAAACGTAAAGATGCTTTCAAGAATAATTTTAAAGAATTTTACGATTGGTATGAAAAGCAACCTCAGGAATGTGGCTATTGTGGGATTTCACAAGAAGCATTATATAAACTTTTTAATAAAGACAAGAGAGTATTACCATACTTGGACTCTATAAAAACATATACTAAAAGTCCTAAGCGTTCTTCTGGTACTTTAGAGATTGAAAGGAAAAACAGTTCATTGCCATATGATTGTGCTAATATCATATTAGCATGTCCATTATGTAACAATGCAAAGAGTAATCTTATTGATGAAAAAAGTTGGGAAGATCTTTATGTACCAGTGATGAAAAAATATTATCAAAAATTATTGAGCGATAATAAGTCTAGGGGATAATACCTTGCATCAAATCTTCATGCTTTAAGTTCACATCATAGCCATACATGAGCATATACATAAAAGTATTTAGATTTTGTGTGTCTACATCTACAGTATTGTCAACTATTTTAGGAATGATGAAATAACTCTCATTATCTATAGACAAAAAGCCACAATAATTTTTAGGCTTTATCCCTTGAAAACTCACATCAAAATACGCATGAAGTGCTTTGTTTTCCTTGATATATTTTTCTAGTTTTTGTGGGATATTTTGATTTTCATATAGGTAGTGCATCATATCTTTCTGTTGTTTGTATATCAAGACCAATCATCAAAAAGCTTTTGCATCTTCACTTTTAACTCAGGCAAATTATCTTTCAAAATAGCTTCTATCACTATGATGTTCACACCTTCATAGTCATGTGCTATAAAGTTTCTCACGTCATATGCACCTTTGATTTCTCTATTTAAGTCATATTTAGGCATATCTTTAGCATCTATATTTTTTAAAGCCTCTCCAATTTGAAGAAGAAACATAAGTATTGCAGCTCGTCCTTCTACTTCATCATCCAATGCTTCATTTACACCACTATGGCGACTACATCCTGTTTCTATGTTCTCTATCATCTCCAATACAAAAGCTACTTTCGCTAAATTTTTATGCGACACTTACTAAGTCTTCCAATATATACTTTTTTCCAGTACGACTAAGTGAACTTTTTTCCACAAAATCAACATTTTTACCAAATTCTTTTGCCAAGAACTCTTTCATCTCTCGTATCTTAGTAAAAGCTCCAAAGCCACCATTTAGTTTAATAAATTGATGTGGGTCAGTTAAAGTATATAAAATATCTATATCACTTTTAGAAGTATAGTCTTCTCTTGCATATGAACCAAATATGCCAACTATTTTAAAACCTTCTTTTTTAAGTGTAGGTTTTAATTCTAATAATTTATTGATAATATAATTTTTTGTCATAAAAACCTCCAAATATTTTTTGTTAGTATATCAAAATAAATTCAATAAATTATTTTTATGCTATAGTTTTCGTATCTAGATACACAACAAAGGAGCTAAAATGTCTCATACCTATGATGTAGTGATTGTTGGTGGTGGGCCTGCTGGTATTGCTTCTGCTATCGAAGCAAAAGCATTAGGACTTACCAAGGTACTTATGATAGAAAAAGGTGAAAACCATTCACAAACCATAAGAAAGTTTTATAAAGACAGCAAAAGGGTGGACAAAGACTATAAAGGCATAGTGGTTGAACTCAAAGGATCCGTTGACTTTGAAGATGGCACAAAAGAAAGTACATTAGATTACTTTGATGCACTGTTAGACAATGAAAACATTGATACTTTATTTAACTTAGAAGTCGAAAAGATAACAAAAGAAAAGGATGTATTCAGAGTAACTACATCCAATGTAGACTATGTTGCTAAAAATGTCATTATTGCTATAGGAACAATGGGCAAGCCAAACAAGCCAGACTATAAAACTCCATCTTCACTTAGAGACAAAGTAAATTTCAACATAAATAAATCCTCCGAGGGAGAAGACGTCCTTGTGGTAGGTGGAGGAAATTCTGCAATAGAATATGCCATAGACCTCGCACAAACAAATAATGTAACCCTAGCATATAGAAAAGAAAAGTTTACAAGAGTAAATGACACAAATAAAAAAATGCTTTATGAATATAGTGCTGAATATGGATTAGAAATCAAAATGAATACAGACATTACATCTCTCGAGGATGAAAATGAACGTCCAAAGGTACATTTTAATGATGAGAGCTATACAGTCTATGATAGAGTGATATATGCCATAGGCGGTACTGCACCTGTAGATTTTTTAAAATCTTCTGGCGTTACATTTGATGAAAATGAAAAAGCGATTCTAGATAAAAATTTTGAGTCTGAAACAAAAGGTTTATACCTAGCAGGAGACATAGCTGTAAGAAAAGGTGGTTCCATAGCCTTTGCTCTTAGCCATGCATACCACATCATTGCTCATATAACAAAATAGTTTCTAAATATCATCCCTATCCCAACGCTCAGGGTCTAAAAAAGTATCATCATGTATGTGTTTAAACGAGGCTTTAAACATTTTAAATGCATCTTTATTGTTAGCTTCAATGTCTGCGAGCCATGCCTTGGTACTGGCTCTTGCATGAGGCATTTTGACATCTTTTAGCATGGCAGGACAGGCCTCATCACCGATGATTTGTAAATTATTTTCTGTAGCAAAATCACGTAGCTGACGCTCACGTACTTGTATGAGTGGACGTATGAGGTGTACACCACGACTTGTCTTGTATATAGGTGCTAAGGCTCTCATGCTTCCGTTGTAAAACATGTTCATAAAAAAGCTCTCTACTGTATCATCAAAATGATGACCAAGAGCGATTTTATTAAATCCATGATCTTCTGCGAAACTATAGAGTGCCCCTCTTCTCATACGAGAAAAGTAACTACAAAATGAGGAGTTTTCACGTATAGCATCTTGAGATACTTCAAAGATATTTGTGTCATAAACATGATGTTTTATCTCGTACTCTTCGCAATGTTTCGTTAAAAACTCATAATGCTCATCAGGCATCCCATACTTAATCGTACACGCCTCAAATTCAAAACGAAATGGCGCATGACGTTGTATGTGTTTAAGTGCATGTATAAGTGAAAGAGAATCTTTCCCTCCACTGAGTCCCACAAGTACCTTATCCCCCTCACCTATGAGTTTAAATTCAGCATTGGTTTTGCCTATGACTTTGAGTAGTTTTTTACTCATAGGTATAGTCTTAGCTTTAGATCGTCTTTGCTTATCTTGTTCTGTATTCACTACTTACCTCTCATCTAATCACACGATAGTGTGCCTTGTCGTTCCTAACACCCTTGAAAGCAGAGCGATTTGTCCTCGTACCTGCGGGATTGCATGAGAGGAATGACGACTTTTGCGTACTTTTCTAGAAAAGTACGAAGAATAACAACGCCACAGTTACAGCAATAAGGAACTATGACAAACATATAAAACCTAAACTATTTTATCGCATCCACCATTGAAAGAATAAAATCTGCACTTATCTTAGCAGAACTTTCAAGAAATTCATCAAAATTAAAACTCGCATCCATATCTGCACTATCTGAGATAGCACGAAGAATAAAAAATGGCACACCCAGCGAAGAACACACCACAGCTACCGAAGCACCTTCCATCTCTAAAGCATCCGCCTTAAACTCAGAACCTATCCAATCCTTACGCTCTGCATTGGCTACGAACTGGTCACCCGTAGCGATGATACCTTCTTTAAGTACTAAACCTTTAGAAGCAGCCACCTCTTTGGCAACATTTCGTAGCTCTACATCTGAAGGAATACAGACTTCACCCTCTGGTACGTAGCCAAAAGGATGTCCAAATGCAGTAATATCCAAGTCATGCTGACAAAGCCCATCAGCAATAATCAAATCACCGATCTTAAGCTCATCACTTATTGCACCAGCCACACCAGAGAAAAGTAAAGTATCACAGCCAAACTTCTCTATAAGTATAGTAGCTGTCAAAGTAGCAAAAACTTTACCTATCTTAGAGTAAGCTACAACCACTTCTTGATCATTATACGTACCTTCATAGTAGGTATTGGCAGCATAATCCGTCTTTTTTAAGTTATTCAACTTAGCAACAATAGGCTCCACCTCTTCAGGCATAGCCCCCATAATAGCTATTTTCATATAAATCTCCACTCGTGGCAAAGCCACATTCATTAATCACGCAAAGCGTGCCTTGTCTCTCAGAACACCCTTGAAAACGAAGTGATTTGTCCTCGTACCTGCGGGATTGCATGAGAGGAGAGACGACTTTTATTTTACTTTTCTAGAAAAGTAAAGAGAATAACAACACCACAGTTAAACTAAATGGTAATTAAACAAAAAATACTATCCAAGTTCTTTTATTGCCACAATCGTAGCCTCCAAAGAAGCCATATCACTCACATTAAAATGTGGTTTCTTCGTAGCCTTACGGTTAAGTCCCTTCAACACATTTCCATGTCCAAACTCAATATAGCAATCCACATCATCATCAATATTTGCCATAGAGTGCTTATACAACACAGGCTTGACTAACTGCTGAGGCAATAAATCTAATGCTTCTGCTTTAGTGTTATACGCCTTAGCC
Organism: Sulfurovum sp.; assembly: GCA_021647715.1. Taxonomy (GTDB): domain Bacteria; phylum Campylobacterota; class Campylobacteria; order Campylobacterales; family Sulfurovaceae; genus Sulfurovum. Next base: position 29,640 of record JAKIUE010000013.1, on the reverse strand, counting down.
GTTACATTTGAAATAACCGGTGCGATGAACTCATCTTTAAGCATCTCTTTGAGCTTTGCCTCTAGTGGTGCAGATGCACTTTCTAGTAAAGGACAGTGAGAAGCCACGGACATGTCAAGCAACATTGCTCTTTTTGCCCCTGCTTCTTTCACCATAGGTGCAAAAAGTTCTAAATCTTTTTTAATCCCAGCGATGACTATTTGACCATCTGCGTTATAGTTCACAGCCCAAACCTGAAGCCCTGCATCTCTTTGCTCTTGGCAAAGTTTTTCTACCGTTTCATCATCAAGCCCTAAAGATACCATCATCCCTACTTCTTGTTTAGAACATGCTTTAGCCATCAGCTGACCTCTAAGGTTTACCAGTTTCACAGCATCGACTGCATCTAATGCACCAGCAGCAACCAAAGCAGTAAACTCACCCAAAGAGTGTCCCATAGTAAGTACAGGCCTTATATCTGTAGCATCAATAAACAACTTATGTGCCATAGCACCTACAAGTAAAATAGCAGGTTGCGTGTATTCAGTTTGTCCCAACATTGCACTTTCTTGAAACATCAATTCTGTAAAGTCTATGCCTGTTTGTGTACTGGCATCTATGAGCATCTTTTTAGCCACTTCTGAATGATTAAAAAAGTCTTGTCCCATACCCACTGCTTGTGACCCTTGACCTGGAAATACAAATGCACATTTGATTGACATACTTGTCCTTTATTTAAGTAATAATATTTCGTATATTTTACCATTTTATTATTACAAGGACTCTACACACACTACACACAAATACAATAATATACATAAAAAGGAAAATTATGAGCCAAAAATATATTTGTACTGTATGTGATTACATCTATGATCCTGAAATCGGAGACCCCGATGGTGACATAGCCCCAGGTACCGCATTTGAAGATATACCTGATGATTGGGAGTGTCCAGACTGTGGGGTTAAAAAAGAAGATTTTGAAAAGTATGAAGAAAAGCCATAAACACTTAGTACACCTACACTAAGCATATTTATGTATATACTTTAAAAGTCCAGTACCGTCTATAAGTCTCATCTTTTTCCCTTCTACAAAAGGATAACACTCTTTTGTAAAACGGCTAGTAGTTACTATGTAGGCTTCTGTTACTCCATGTTCGTGCATAAGTCCATACATTTCACGTATGACTTTTACTGTTACTAGAGCATCATCATAACGTTTACACTGGACAATTGCTGTGATATTTTTTTTAGTAAATGAACGTTTTTGCATCCAAATATCTACCCCACCATCTGCACCTTTTTTTTCATTACCTTTTACACTCCAACCCATCTTTGAAAATAGTTGCATACACAAAACTTCAAAATCATCCCACGAGAGACGTTTAAGTTTTTTTAATGTTCTATTTCTTTTAAGTAAAGACTTATTTTTATATCTTCTGGTTATTCTTTTTATTTTCCATACAAAGTAAAGTAAAAACAATACCAAGAGAGTAATAGACTGGATTTCAGATGTTGTGTAATTTTGCATAGTAGTATTATAGTTAGAATTATAGATAAGTAACCAAAAAATGGCAAATTGTCATGTTATTAAAAGTAAATGTATTATTAAATATGTTTCGTTTGAGTTGCTATTAGATTTGTATAAGTAGTTTGGTGTGTAGTGAGAGAGCTTACTTAAGAGTAAGTGACTAAATGGGGCATCAAACTTTTTATGCAAAGATGATGCCCAATCGAACGAAAGATTAGTGACAGCCACAGCCTGTTCCACAACTTTCACCACTAGCTGGTCCACCAACAGCGCCAGAAGTCAATTCTTCCATCGTTGTTTGTCTTACAGTTAATACTTTCACAGAAAACATTAAGTCTTTACCTGCAAGTGGATGGTTAAAATCAATAGTTACTTCCTTATCATCAAATGATTTTACTATCACTTGTGTACTTTGTCCATCTTCACCTTGTCCATAAAGTGTCATACCTTCAACAAGATCAACACCAGCAAACTGGTCTTTTGGAAGTGTTTGCATTGCTTCATCTTTTCTTTCACCATAAGCATCTTCAGCTTTTACGTGGATATCTGAGCTTTCACCTTCACCCATACCTACAAGTGCTTTTTCAAGACCCGGAATAATTTGACCTTTTCCCATAATAAACTCTAGTGCTTTACCACCTTTGTTACTATCAACAACTTCTGTTGTGCCTGCTTCTTTTACTTCGTACTCTATACCTACAACATTTTTTTCTGCTTGAATTGCCATTATAATTCCTTTAGTTAGTTAATTTTTTCTATTCTAGCCAATGAAGCTTTAGTAGTCCTTAGCTTTATTGTCTTGTTTCGCCATTTCCATAAATCTTATATTTATATGTAGTAAGTTCACTCACACCCATAGGTCCTCTTGCATGTAGTTTATTTGTACTTATGCCTACTTCTGCACCAAATCCAAACTCACCTCCATCGGTAAACTGTGTACTTACATTCAGATACACACAGGCTGCATCTACTGTATTTAAAAAATGTTCTGCTGTTGTATAGTTTTCAGTGATGATTGCTTCAGAGTGCTGTGAACCATACTCTTCTATATGGCTAATAGCCCCTTCTACTCCAGAGACTACTCGTATAGTAATGATATTATCTAGGTACTCCGTAGCATAGTCTTCAACACTTGCAACATTAACATCTATGACCTCACGTGTTTTTTCACATCCACGCATCTGGGTGCCTTGTGCCTCATATGCTTCTTTGATACGAGGGAGTATATCACTAGCTATAACTTCATCTACAAGTAAGGTTTCCAATGCACCACAGATACCTGTACGTCTACACTTCGCATTAATTGCTACAGCTAAAGCTTTATCAAAATCAGCATTTTTATCTATATACGTATGACAAAGTCCTTTGTCATGTTTAACTACAGGTACAGTCGCATTAGATGAGACATATTTAATAAGTGCTTCTCCACCACGTGGTACGATAAGGTCTACATACTTATCTTGCTTAATGAGTTTTGCCACACCTTCACGTGAAGAATCTGGTAAAAGTGCTATGGCCGCTGTAGGTAAATCATGTGCTGCAAGTACACCTTGAAGTACCTTTGCTATGATTTGGTTAGAATGTTCTGCTTCTTTGCCACCTTTGAGTATGGCAACATTACCAGACTTGAAGCAAAGCGCACCTACATCGGCTGTAACATTTGGACGTGACTCATAAATGACCCCTATGACTCCTATGGGCACAGAAACTTTTTCTATTTTAAACCCTGCATCTGTATACCAACCATCTAGCACACGTCCAACAGGCTCTTTTAATGCTGCTATCTCTTCTATAGCAACGGCCATACCTTCCACTCTAGACGCATCTAAAAGTAACCTGTCTTTTAGTGCTATACTTAAATCATTATCTTCTGCAGCTTTCATATCTAAAGCGTTAGCTTTTAAAATATCTACACATTGATCTCTTAATCCTTGTGCCATAGCTCTTAATATACTGTTTTTATCTGTGCCACTTAAAGTCGAGAGTAGCCTACTAGAAGCTTTTGCTTCTTGTAAAAATGTTTCCATGTTGTTATTCCTTCAACCGCTAAATACTCCTATTTTAACAAAGTTATACTAATAATGCTATAATCTATATAATTTATAATGGAGCGAAAACAATGAGAACAATTACATTTATAGGCAACGGAAATATGGCACTTAGTATTGCCAAAGGATTACATGAAAAATATAATATTGAAGTAGTAGGTCGCAACCAAAAAAAACTAGATAATTTTGCCAATAACCTTGGATTTAGAATAGACACTTACTTACTTAAAGATTTTGACATGAGTAATAAAACTGTACTATTATGTGTCAAACCAAATAATATAGAAGAAATAGGAAAAATACTTCAAGGTAAAGCAGATTTACTTATTTCTGTTTTAGCTGGGACAACCATTGAAAATATAAAAAAATATTTAAAGCCAAAATCTATTGTAAGAAGTATGCCAAATTTAGCTGCAAGTATTGGACAGTCCATGACTACCCTTACTGGTGATGTCACCGCTAAAGATGAAGCTATAGCTATCTTAAACTCTATCGGGGAAACGCTTTGGTTAAATTCAGAAAAAGAGATAGATGTCGCTACAGCTTTGGCGGGTTCAGGACCTGCATACTTAGCACTCATCGCTGAAGCTCTAGCAGATGGAGCTGTAAAACAAGGATTAAAAAGAGAAGATGCCATGCTTGTTATGAGAGGCTTATTTGGAGGTTTCGGCACACTGATTCAAGAGATACACCCTTCTTTACTAAAAGACTCTGTCATGAGTCCTGGAGGTACTACAGCAGCAGGTTATGGTGCGCTCGAAGATGGAAATGTACGTGCTTCGTGTATGAGTGCTATACAGCAAGCTAATGAGAGAGCAAAAGCATTATCATCGTAAATAAATTTTACGTAAGTCGTCTTTTGCGAATGGCATATAAGTATGTCTCGTCACAACTACAGGCATACCATGTCTAGACCAATTATAAATAACTGGCACGTCCTTTGGGTCAATATGAATACACCCATGAGACATCCAATCCACACTTCCTTTATGTAAAGCATGTCCATTATGTGTATATTTCATCATAAAGTCCATATTGTTCACACCATCTTCATCGGGAAAGGCAGTAGACATATGATGTCTTTTTTTCTGAAAAATAGAAAATACACCAGAGGGACTTCTAAACTCTAATGCTCCTGAAGTAATAGCTCCTGACCACCACACTGTCCCATCTTTATCCACTGCATAAAAACGTCCATCGCTTCCTTTTTCGCGTACAGATACAATGATAAAATCTTTTCCCGTTAGGTTAACAACTTTTTCTTTACCATTTTTTAAATCAATAACATTAAAAACTGTTTTGGATATAGGTACGAGTTCATGTGTTAATTCTTTTACAACAACTTCTTCCCCAGCTTTTTCATCACCTTCATAAAAAAGTGTTTCTGCCTGAAGTAACTGACTAAACTGTAAGACAATTAGACTTAGATATATATATTTCATTTATAACTTCTTTAATTTATCACGGGCAATAGTTGCCGTTTTTTTCTCTTTGTAATTTTCAATAATATTTTCATAAAATGCTTTTGCCTGTATTTTTTCATCTGTATTTTCTAAAGATATTGCTGTATGCAATAACAATACATCTATGTAAGAAGCTTTATCATAAAGACCCGCACTTTTTTTAAAATAGAAGATTGCATCTTCATAATTTTTCGTATAATACGCTATTTCACCTAAATAGTAATTTGAGGCTGCTGGCTTATGTCCATTAGAATCAGTGAGAGTAAATCTTTTTTTTGCCTCATCATAACGTTTTTTTACAAATAAACGCACCCCTTCACTATAGAGTTTTGCTGAGTTCTTTACTTTTAAAGATTCAGTTTCTTTAGTTTTACTCTTGGATACATTTTTAATTTTTCTGGGGAGGCTTTCTTCACCTGTTTCTAAAACTTTTATTAGTTCTTCTTTCGAAACATAATTTTCATTGATTTCATCAATCATTCGACCAAGTTCTTCAAGAAGTTCACTAGAGTCTGTATCTTTACTGGGGTGCTTAGTACTTTTGTTTTTTTGTTGTAGTTTATTGACAGTTGCACTCAACCCTTCAATAATACTTGTTAAGCCAGCGATGCGTTCGTTTTGTTGTCGTACTTGCCTTTTAAGTAAGGTAATAGCTTTTTTATTCACAGAATTAAAATCACTTTTATTCCCATATACGGACGGTTCTGCATATAACATAGTAGCATACACGTATACAGACAAAACAATTCGTTTCATTTTCTTTACTTCACCAATCGAAGATCAACTCTTCTATTTTTTTCATAACAACTATCTGTTGGACTAGAACAGGTTGGGCTGCTCTCGCCATAAGAGATAATAACCATTTTACTTTCTGACACACCTTGTGCAGCTATGGCATCTTTTACTGATTTAGCACGCTTAAGTCCCAATGCATAATTATATTCATCGGTTCCAAATTCATCACAATTACCTTCAATTTTAATAGTATTACTTTCACTATTGACAATATTAGTATTGCTTGTAATGTGATTTTCCATTTCAGAAGATATGCTATAATCTCCAAAATCAAAATAGATACTTTGAAATCCATCACTACTACTATTATACTTACTTTCACTCACGGTATCAGTATTTTCATTTCCGTATTTATTTTCATCAATAGTCACAGTGTCATTTGCTATGTCGACACTATCTGAAATATTATTTTTTCCTTCTTCTCCGCCTAAATCTGGTGCCTTTTGAGTACACGCAGTCATTATGAGTGTTGAAAGTGCCAACATTGTTATCATTGATTTTTTAATCATTCTCTTTCCTTTTAGTATCTATATTACCAATCTATAGATTGCATTTTACGCCCAGAAATAGGAAAAAGTAAACTCTGCTGACTTGTTAAGTTTATATATCCTACTGATGAACTATTACCTCTATGTTTTATGTACAATATAACATTCCCATCTACTGACAAAGTAGGAAATTGATTTGTTCCTGTTGTTGTCAAAGGGCGTGTCTTACTGTTTTTTGATGAAGCTAAATAGATGTTAAATGTATTTGCTCCAAAAGTATTTTGACTTTCTCTACTTGCATAGACAATCTTACTTCCATGTGTATCTACCGCATTATTATTACGTCCATGATATACTACTTGAGAAACAGAAGAAGCGCTTAAACCTTTTTTAAATATATTTGCATACCCTAATCTATCAGAGACAAAAACAATGCTACTATCATCGTCTAGGTACTTACCACTCACATCAATGCCATTAAATTTGGTGACTCTTCTTTTTGACTTTGAAGCAACATCCAATTCATAGATATCAGTTTGACCTGTGGGTGCCATAGTTAATAATATTTTTTTTTCATCTTTACGAACATCTGAACATACTAACATACCTTCAGATGTTGCCATCTTTACTTTTCTACCTGTATAAATATTCATTTTGTATAAAATAGGTCTTAAACCATTGTATGCACTATAATAAAAACTTTTTTGATCTTTATCTGCCCATTTTGGAAAAAGGTTTAATCCCCCTTTTATAATAGATTTTTTGTAATTAAACGTATAATCTGCTAAAACAATTTCACTTTTCCCTGGTGTAGTATAACGTGCATAAATAACATATCTATTTATCCAAGATATATCAGGATATTTTAAAGCTTTGTTTATGTCACTCACTGCTTTATGTGCAAGAAATGGGGTTTTATTTTTTGAGGGGATAGTATAATTTTTTTTAAATACTTCTGCACCATTTGACGCTCTTAACAAACGTACAAGCAGTTTGGTTCCAGTATTTTGAGATAATGCATATTTAAGAACATACTCTTTGCTTTTAAGTGCAGGTATTAAATAATTTGAATTTATATCACCTTTATGATGTGTAGTGTCTGCTTTAAAATTTCCAGAAATTTTAAAATCAGATTGTAAGATTTTAAAAAATGCATTGTTCTGCACCGTAGATGCATCGACAATCGCTATGCGTGCACGATTTTCAACATCTTTTTCAATTTTAACTGCAGCATCTACTGCAAAAAGATTTAATGATAATACTAATACTAATAATACATACTTCAAATACAGTTCCTTCATATAATTTTGATAAAATCATTATATCAAGGCAGTGTTGAAATCTTCATTAATTAATATTAAAGCCTACTTTAAATCAAAAACACCTTTAGTTGGTCTAGATGGAATATTTTTAGTTTCAGTATTGGTAGTTTTATCAATACCTTGCATTTTCAAACTTAAATCTGATGGATTAGTTGCATGTCTTAACGCAATTTGCTTACTAATAATATCTCTATTATAAAGCTGTAATAGTGACTGATCAAATGTTTGAGTACCATAAATATCTTTACCACTTTCGATACTTTCTAAGATTTCACTGTCTCTATTTTCTGCAATAAGTTCTGCAATTCTTGTTGTTTTCAATAAAATCTCTACTGCTGGTATTCTTTCATCTTCTTTTGTTTTTACAAGTCTTTGTGAAACTACAGCTTCTAATACAAAAGATAAGGCCGTGCGAATACGTCCTTGCTCTCCTTCTGGATACATTCCAATAATTCTACCAATGGTCTCTTTTGCATCCAAAGTATGTAATGTCGCAACAACAAGATGTCCTGTGTTTGCGGCATGTAATGCTATTTCAACAGTCTCTAAATCACGCAACTCACCAATAAAAATGACATCTACATCTTCACGTAAAGAAGCCTTAAGGGCACTAGAAAAGGTTTGCGTATTCGTTCCCACAGAGCGCTGCGAAATAAGACATGAATGTTCTTTGTGTAAATACTCAACTGGATCTTCAATACTTACTATATGCTTTCTTTTTGTTTTATTAATTCTATCTAATAATGCCGCTAATGTTGTAGATTTACCAGATCCAGTTGTACCTGTAACAAGAATCAATCCATGCTCTAATTCAGATAATTTTTCTACACTTTTAGGTAAATGTAAATCTTCTAGAGAAAGTATATCTTCTGGTATAACACGCATAGCAACACCTAAACCATGCATATGATGAAAAACATTTATTCTGTAACGTCTGTTATCTAAAGTGTATGAACTGTCTAATTCTCTCTCTTCTTTTAATCTAGCAAATTCGTTTGTAGTAAGTATTTCCTGAACAACCTGAGTCATATCATCATGTGTCAATCTTTCCTCTTTTAACGCATGCAGCTCACCTTTTACACGCATATGCACCAAAGAACCTTCTTTTAAATGTAAATCACTACCATTTAGTTCTAATAATTTATTTAAATACGCATTTAATCTATTTTTCATATACTCACTCCTTTGTATGTTCACATCTCTTGATATATTACAATTGTTTTTATATACAACATAATATCAACATAAAGTCAAAAAATGTCAAAGAGGTATTTATATACTAAAAGTTAAATTTAAAATATCAGTTTCCTATTCTTTAGCAATAAATTCTGCTTCATATTCATAGGTTTTTTCACCTATGTGTTCCCCAAAACCAATACTTTGTAACTGCTCCAAAAATGCAATAAGCCCTTCATTGAATGCATCAATACTTGACCCAGATTTCACTTTGAATTCAAATCGCCCACTTGGTTTTATAAATAACACGACTTTCGCTTTCTCCCCTGCAAAATCACTTTGTGCAGGCCAATCTTCAAGCATACTTTGGACTTTTGCAAAATATTCATTCTCTTCCCCACTACGAGTACTTTCTTGCACTTTTAACGAGCTACTAATCCTTTCAGTAGCACTTTTACGCTTCTCTACAACCTTTATTAGATTACTATTAGGTGTGGTATTAATAGGTTTATCTGTCATATTTATATCTAGTTTTTTCTCCATTACTTTGACATCTGAAAACAAATCTAATGTTTTTTTAGGCTTTTTTAGGTTTTCTTTTTTAATATTCTTTTTCTTTGGCTTGATAGGTTTTTTCTTAACTATCTTTTTAACTATCTTCTCTTTTAGTATTTTCTTCTTAGTATCTACTGGCTTTAACTCTTTTTTCTTGATTGATTTCTTTTTTGGTACCGGTTTTTTTTGAGTAGTACTCTTCTTAACTTCTTTACTTATTTCTTTTGTAGTAGCAAGTGCTACTTGTATACGTTCTGCATTCTTTTTTACATATGTTTTGGATTTATCAATATTTTTTGTATTAAAGTAATATATTAATAAAAATAATAATAATAAATATATACCAAAGGAAATAATACCCCAAATAAGTCTCAAAGGTTTTTCTATCATATAAAAACCTTTTATTCAGTCAACAGCGAAACTTTCTCAAAGCCTGCTGCTTTTACAGATTTAAGTAAATACATAATATCTTTATACTGTAAAACTTCATCTGCACGTATATATACATCAGAATTTTTGTCATACTTAGTTGATTGATTTAAAAAATCATCTGCAAAAGTATCTAAACCATAGCTATCATTTTTAAGATAAATTTTTCTATTTTTATCCATACGTATGGTAAGTGTTTTAGATTTAGTTACTTCTACTGTTTTAGAACCCTGAGGTAAATCAATCTGTTCTTGGTAGGTAAGTGTAGGTGCCGTGACCATAAGAATTGCCATAAGTACTAACATAACATCCATAAGTGGTGTTATATTTAAGTCAGGACTGTCATCCCAAGAGAAATTACTAGACACTATTTCTCCTTATCTTCCTGAGAAAGTATTACTTCAGACTGAGACGAGAGTAAAGATGAAAGTTCATATGCTTTACGTTTAAGTATCAAGTGAAATGTATATGCAAAAATAGCGACAGCTATACCAGCAGCTGTTGCTATAAGCGCTTCAGAGATTGCAGGAGCAATTACGGACAAAGATGCCGATGATTTACCACCTAACATCGAAAAAGTTTCTAAAATACCTATAACAGTACCAAATAAACCAATAAAAGGTGACGTTGAGGCTATAATAGAAAGCCATGTAAGGCCTTTTGTTGAGACACGAATAGCATCTGATGAAGCTGCCTCTAATATGGCTTTATTTGGTTCATTTACACGTGACAGATAAGTAAAAATAAGTGAGTTTTTTGCCACTGATTTTGACTGGCCTGTATAAAGTGCTTTAAGAGAGTTAGCTTCCGAAGAGATACGAGCATTCAAAATAGCAAATCTATCCAAAAATACCCAAAATGTTGCTACAAAATAAATTGAAAGCCAAAGGAGTACAATAAACGTAATTGCACTGCCATTGGTGAAATAATTTAGAAAAGCTTCCACGTTAGAATGACTTTCCTATTTGCTCTACTTTACTTACTGCAGATGCAATAGCACTATTAGAAGCTTCTGTACTTTTTAATAACTCTTTTGCATCTTCAAGTGCTTTTGAAAGTTCACCATCATCACCAGAAAGTGCAACAGCCCCATCTACAATACATGTTGTTTTTTCTTCTTCAACTTTTACATATCCAGAATTAATAGCAACTGCAAGTTCATTCCCATCTTCTTTATCAATAACAATAACACCTGTATCTAAAAGTGATACAAGTGTTGCATGACCTGCTAAAACACCAAATTCACCTTCTGACCCTGGTAAATTCACTTGTTTAACTTCGCCATCAAATATCATGCCATTTGGTGTAATGATTTCTAATTTCATGAGTTCCATAAATATCCTTTAAGATAAGAACTAAGATTACTTAGCATTAATCTTATCATTTTTAGCCACAGCTTCAGCAATATTTCCAACCATATAGAATGCTGCTTCATTCATGTGATCATATTTACCTTCAAGAAGACCTTTGAATCCTTCAATCGTTTCATCAAGTGTCACATAAACACCAGGGCTTCCAGTAAATACTTCAGCAACATGGAATGGCTGAGAAAGATATTTTTCTATCTTTCTAGCACGTTCAACAACAAGTTTATCATCTTCAGAAAGCTCATCCATACCAAGAATCGCAATGATATCTTGAAGGTCTTTATACTTTTGAAGCATCTGTTGAATACCACGTGCTAAGGCATAATGCTCTTCTCCAACAATTTGAGGAGAAAGCATTCTTGACGTTGAATCTAGTGGGTCAACGGCAGGATAGATTCCTTTTTCAGCGATAGATCTATTAAGAACTGTTGTTGCATCTAAGTGAGCAAATACAGATGCAGGAGCTGGATCTGTTAAGTCATCTGCAGGAACATATACTGCTTGAACTGAAGTAATAGAACCTTTCATTGTAGATGTAATACGCTCTTGAAGTGCACCCATCTCTCTAGCCAATGTTGGTTGGTAACCAACAGCTGAAGGGATACGCCCAAGAAGTGCAGACATTTCTGAACCTGATTGTGCAAATCTAAAGATATTATCGATAAACATCAATACATCTAGTCCCATTTCATCTCTGAAGTACTCAGCCATAGTAAGTCCCGTAAGTGCAATACGATTACGTGCGCCTGGAGGCTCTGACATTTGACCATAACAAAGTGCAACTTTGTCAAGTACATTAGAATCTTTCATTTCGAAGTAAAGGTCGTTACCTTCACGTGTTCTTTCACCAACACCAGCAAATACTGAATAACCTGAATGTTTAAGTGCAACGTTATTAATAAGTTCCATAATAATGACTGTTTTACCAACACCAGCACCACCAAATAGTCCAACTTTTCCACCTTTTGAATATGGTGCAAGGAGGTCAACTACTTTGATACCTGTTTCAAATACTTCAGTACTTGTACTTAGCTCATCAAAGGCAGGTGGATCTCTATGTATTGACCAATACTCTTTTGCATCAACTGGACCATTGTCATCAATGGCTTCACCAATAACATTAAAGATACGTCCAAGGACTTCTTCACCTACTGGCACTTTAATAGAAGACCCTGTTGCTCTTACTTCTTGTCCCCTAACAACACCTTCACTCATATCCATTGCAATGGTTCTTACTCTTTTGTCACCAAGTTGTGCTGCAACTTCTAAAACCAATCTTTGTTCTTTACCATCAATAACAATTGTTGTTTCCAATGCCTCGTTAATTTCTGGTAGATAGTCTGTAAAATCCACGTCTAACACGGGACCTAAGACTTGTACTATTTTACCTGTCATATCTTCTCCTATTATTTCATTGATTCCATACCACTGATAATCTCGATGAGTTCAGTCGTAATAGATTCTTGTCTTGCTTTATTATACTTTACAGTAAGCTCTTTTACCATCTCTTTCGCATTGGTTGTTGCTGCATCCATAGCCTGCATACGTGCAGAGTGTTCCGCGGCAAGCGAGTCGATGAGTGAGTAATACATTGTATACTCAACATAACGTTTTACCAAAGCATCTAAAAGTGTATCGTCATCATCTGGTTCTACTTCAAGTTCTGAAGTAGATACAGAGTTTAATTCCAACATAGATGTATCTACTGGTAAGAGTTGATCTTCTCTTACCTCTTGTGTAATCATATTTACATAACCATTATGTATTAAAATAATCTTATCAGTATCACCATGCACATATGAGTCAGCCACTTCAGAAATAAATTCTGATGCTTTTTTAAAGTCAGGTGCTGCAGAAAGTCCTATGATTTCATCATTCAATTCAATACCATTGAATTTAAAGAAATCAATTCCTTTTCTACCTACTGCTCTTAGACGTACTTTCACATCCTTAGCTTTAAACTCTTCAATCAGTTTAGTTGCTCTTTTAATTGTTTGAGAGTTAAAACCACCACAAAGACCTTTATCTGCAGTGATAAATATGATATCTACTTTTTTAGGATTTTCGATATCCTTAAAATATACATTATCAATTCCTTCAGCATTAGCCTGTTGCATCTTCGCTGCTATCTCATTTAAGAGCTCGGTCAATTTAGATGCATAAACCCTTGATCTTTTTGCAAGTTCCTCTGTTCTTTTCAGTTTTGCAGAAGAAACAAGCTTCATAGCGTTAGTGGTTTTCTGTGTATTCTTAACAGAACCAATCTTACGCTTAATTTCTTTTAAATTAGCCATTTTAAGCCTTTCTTATCCAGCAAATGAAGCTTTAAAGTCTTCGATAGCTTTTCTTAATTCTGTGTCTGTTTCATCAGTGATTTTCTTATCATTTCTAATGGAATCAAGAATATTAGAATACTTAGCATCCATAAATGGCATAAGATCAGCCTCAAACTTAACCACTGAAGATGCTGGAATATCATCAAGAAAACCCTGTGCACCCGCAAAGATAATTACAACTTGCTTTTCAATAGGTACAGGAGTGTAAGGTCCTTGTTTAAGTACTTCAACCATTCTTTGTCCACGCTCTAATTGACCTCTAGTGTAGTCATCAAGATCAGATGCAAACTGTGCAAATGCTTGAAGTTCTCTAAAAGAAGCTAAGTCAAGCCTTAATGTACCAGAAACTTGTTTAGTCGCTTTAATTTGAGCAGCACCACCAACACGAGACACTGAAAGCCCTACGTTAATCGCTGGTCTAATCCCTGAGTTAAATAAGTCCGTCTCAAGGAATATTTGACCATCAGTAATAGAAATAACATTGGTTGGGATATATGCCGCGACATCACCTGCTTGCGTTTCAATGATAGGGAATGCAGTAATAGAACCTGCACCTAAATCATCAGAAAGTTTTGCCGCACGCTCTAGTAATCTTGAGTGTAGATAAAAAACATCTCCTGGATATGCCTCACGTCCTGGAGGACGACGAAGAATAAGTGACATCTCTCTGTATGCAACAGCATGCTTAGAAAGGTCATCATAGAAGATAACTGCATGTCTCCCATTATCTCTAAAGTATTCAGCCATAGTCACACCTGCATAAGGAGCTAAAAACTGTAATGCTGAAGAATCAGCTGCAGAGGCAGTTACAATAATTGTATACTCCATCGCACCATATTCTTCAAGTTTCTTCACTGTAGCTGCTACTGTTGATTGTTTTTGACCAATCGCAACATAGATACAGACAACATCTTGCCCTTTCTGATTTATAATTGTATCGATAGCCAGCGTTGTTTTACCTGTTTGTCTATCACCAATAATTAATTCTCTTTGTCCACGTCCAACAGGAACTAGTGCATCAATCGCTTTAATACCAGTTTGTAGTGGCTCGTGTACAGATTTTCTAGCCATAATCCCTGGTGCTTTTTCTTCGATAAACCTATGTTCTGTAGCTTCTATAGTACCTTTACCATCTACAGGTTCACCCAGTGAGTTAACTACTCGACCTATGACTGCATCACCTACAGGTGTTTTAAGAAGTTCTCCTACTCTTTTGACACTCATTCCTTCTTTAATACCTGTACTTGAACCAAGTATAACAACACCAACACTTGCTTCCTCAAGGTTTAAAACAAGACCTTTTGCACCGTTATCAAATTCTACAACTTCACCTGCCATAACATTGTTAAGACCATATACTGTTGAAATACCATCTGCGATACCTACTACTTTTCCCACTTCATTGATGTCAACATCAATTTCAAAGTTCTCAATTCTCTCTTTGATGATTGAGCTTATTTCATCTGCTTGCAATTTATTTGCCACTACTACTCCTTTTACTTTTATTTACAACATTTTTTGAAAAAATCAAAAAAGTGCCATTAACTACTCTATAAAGATTTCTTAATGAAATCAATGAGTTGTTCTTTAACTCTCTGCTTAGAGAAGTTTACCTCTATTCCTAAATCATCAACTGAAACACGTAATCCTTCAAGATCCGTTTTTTCTTGCTTTAATTTAATTGTTGAGCCTGTGTACTTTTTAAGTGTTTTTTCTAAATCTGCTAACGCTTTAGCATCAAGTACAGATGCACTTTTCAGAACACCTTCATACTCATTTGCTATACGTTGCTGGTCAGAGTTAAGCACCTTTGTAATTTCTGGGATTAAATCCAACCTATTATTTTCACCTAATATTTTCACAAAGTTTTCAAGTAACACATCTGCACCCTTGCCAAGTGTTGAAAGTATCATTTCCGTTTTCTTTGTACTAGAGATAATAGGAGAAGTGAGTGCTAATTTTATTTCTTTAGTACCGGTCACTTCTGAAAGGACATTGAGTACCTCCAAGATAGCTGGTAAATCTTTAGCTACAGAAGAAAGTGCACTTGCGTATCTTTTTGCAATTAATTCTTCCATAACTATGCCACCTTCTTAGAAATTATATCAATAACTTTATTCTCATCAAGTATGATGTCATCTTTTGTAATGTTTTCACCTAAAACTTCATCAATCGTATCTTTTACAGACTTTCTCTCTGCTAGAGATATTTTTTCTGCTAATTGCTTCTCTATATTTTTCAAATCATTTGCATTTACATCATTAATTTTTTTTGCTAAGAGATCTGCTTCTTTTCTTGCATCATCAATAATTTGAGTTGCTTTTTGTTCAGAATCCTTTAAACGTACTTGTGCTTCTTTTTTCTCATCTTTTGCAGCTTGAAGTTTTTCTTCAATTTCTTTAAGTTGTGAAGCAATACCTTCTTTTCTATCATTAAAAAAGTTTTTTATAGGGTTGGCAAGTAGATAATATAACAATGATGCAAAAATGATAAAGTTAAATGCACGTGGTAAAAAGTCTGTTGTTCTTCCCGTTTGCGCAAAGTATCTTGTTGCTTCAGCATCACCCGAAGCTAAAAGAATCGCTGGTAAAACAATAAGAGACCATACTATTAGTTTTTTATTCATATTCTACCCTCCTATAACTTGCTAAACTTAGCTTTTAAGCTCTCTTTAAATAGAGGCATTTGTGAAAGTAACTCATTTTTGAGATTATCTTTTTCCAAAAGTAACTTTTGTACAAATCCCTCATACTCTTTTTCAACTTCAATCTGTTTTGTTTCAACTTTATTTGCCGCCAATGTTTTTGCATCATCAATTGCTTTCTGTCGAATCCCCGCAGCTTCATTTTTAGCTGTGCTAATATTTTCGGCTGCTTTGGTATTGAGTTCATCCGTATTACTACTAAAACTTTTTGAAGCTTCTAAATCTTTTGCTATTGATGTATCTCTATCATCCATAAATTTAACCAATGGCTTATATAGCATATTATTTAAAAGAACAAGAAGGGTTAGAAATAAGACTAAAACAAACAACATCAATGGTAAATGTATGTCAAGCATTAAAACTCCTCGTGTAATTTCGCATAATTTTAACATTATGCTTATCTCATCTTGATTAAATATAAGGTCTTTTATGAAAAATAAATTGTTTTTATTTTATTGCAACTTATTATTACATTTAGCTAAGATACTATTCGAATAAACTCTATTTTTTCTCTTTAAAATATGCCAAAAAATATTTTATCTCTTCTTCATTGTTAAGTTTAATCTCAATACTTTTTGTTTTGATTTTATATTTGAAGGGTATATTAGACTCAAAGTCTTTTGAATATTTTGCAATAAGTGGTTCTACTTCGCTATTTTTAATCGCTGCTAACTTATTTTCGTTTTTGTGCTTTTTTATCATGTTCTCTGTATCTCGTACAGATAATTTTTGACCAAGTATGCTGTCTAGCACAACTTTTTGTTTTTTGTTTTCAAGACCAACCAACACTTTTGCATGACCCTGAGATATTTTATTGGCAATAAGAAACTTTTGTACATAAGGCGATAATGTTAATAAACGCATGGTATTTGTAATTTGTGATCTACTTTTATTTACCACTGAAGAAAGTTCATTATGCGTGATATTATGAACTTCTATCAATTCAGCATATGAATTTGCTAGCTCGATGGCGTTTAAATTTTCTCTTTGTATATTTTCAAGTAGTGCAAGTTCTCTAAGCTTAATATCATCAATATTTGCGTCTGCAATGATTGCTTTAATGGTATTTATTTTTGCTAATTTATGTGCACGTAAACGGCGTTCACCCGCGATTAAAAGATATCCATTTTCTTTTTCTATCACGACTATAGGTTGAAGTAAACCATGACTAATAATCGATTCACTGAGTTCTTTTAGTGCTTCTTTATCAAAATGTTTACGTGGCTGGAAAGGGTTTGGTGTAATCGTTTCAATCGCAAGTTCTTCTATTCTTGCCCCATCTTTTTCTAATTCGAAATTATCTATATCAGATAAGTCTTTTTCGTACGCCTCTTCTACTTCAGAAAGGATATCTCCCAAACCTCTGCCTAATGCCATCATTTAACCTCTCACTATTACAGTAGCTAAATCTTTATACGCAAGAGATCCTTTGGAGTTTGCTGCATAAGAGGTTACAGGTTTACCAAAACTAGGACTTTCTGCAACCTTTACATTTCTGGGTATAACAATACACTCTTTGCCTTTTTTCATATGAAAAAGCTTATCTTTAAAATGATGGCTTAAATCTGCTAAAACTTGTTTTGAAAGGTTATTTTGACTGGAATACATTGTCGGAAGAAAACCTTTTATTTTAAGCTTGGGATTAATTGTTTTTTTCAACAGACTCACAGTATTTAGTAACTGGGCCAATCCTTCAAGTGCAAAAAACTCACATTGAATAGGTATGATAACAGAATCTGACGCACTGAGTACATTAATTGTAATAGGTCCCAATGCTGGAGGAGAATCTATAATTATATAGTCAAATTGATTTGAAATTTCTTTTATTTTCTCTTTTAAAACAAGTTCTCTATTTTTCTTTTTAGGGTTATAAAATTCTTTTTCTATCCCTACAAGTCCAATATTTGATGGTACCAAAGAAAGATTTTCAATCTGTGTATGCAAGAGCACTTCAGAAAGTTTTTTAGAGCCACTTAAAACATGATATATATTGAACTCGTAATCACCACGTGCATAACCTAAACTTGTGGTTGCATTAGACTGCGGATCTATATCTAAAAGGAGTACTTTTTTTCCTTTTTCAGCCAATGAAGCTGCTAAGTTTACTGCTGTTGTTGTTTTACCTACGCCACCTTTTTGGTTAGCTATACTTATCACTTCGCTCATCGTAAACTAAATACCTTTTTTTCATTTATGATTAGAGAACCATCATCTTGCAATAATGCCTCTTCTAAGCTTTGTTTGGCATCTATATACTGCCCTTTTTCATAGTTTTCAATATGAACTGAAAACTTTCTACTTAGTTCAAATTCTACCTTATACTCTCTAAAAATATCCTTCCATTTAGGATATTTCTCAAGTGACAAAAGGTATCTTTCAAGTAATACTTTAGGTGAAATATCGTTCTGTAAGGCATTGTATCCATTTTGAGATTTTTTTAAATTTATTCCTATTCCGCAGACTAACGTATCATTTACTTTTTTTGTAATGGTACCTCCTACTTTATCATCATTTTTATAGAAGTCATTCGGCCATTTTAACCAGATATTTTCACCAAGTTTTTCTAGAGTTTTCTTCATGATAAAGGAGAAGTATATTGAAGCAGAATGTAACGCTAAATCGCTAGGTAAATCTTCAATTTTTATAGCCACAGAAGCAAAATAATTTCCTTCTATTCCAACCCATTTATTATTACGTGAGCCAATACCATTCTTTTGTACTAATGTTTGTACGGCTATAGGTGCTTTCAGTTCTGATGTTTGAATTTTATCTACAAGATATTTTTGTGTAGAATCCAAAGAATCAAATAATAGTGTTTCCAACTTTTAATCCCCTACCCATACAAAATGCTTTTGCTGCCATGGCTTTTTTAGACGCAGGCTGAAGAGTATCAATTTTTATGCTACCTCCACTACACCCTACTACTACAGCATCATCTATAAAAGAGAGTATTTCATATGGAGTATATTTCTCTTTCTTCTCTAGCAATGTCATGCCATCAAATTTTGTACCATTCTTAGTAAAAATACCTGGCCATCCTTCAAATGCTCTGTATTTATTATAGATAATTTCGGCATCTTCAAAGTCTATCTGACCATCAGATTTCTTAATCTTCTTACATAAAGTTGCATTTGCTTCATTTTGCATTTGAGGTAAAATACTCTTAAAATGACGTATTGTACTCAAAGTAAGCGTACACGCATCATCAGTAAGTTGTTGCATCAATGCATGAAGCCTCATATCTTTAGGGATAACAAACTCTACTATCTCCAGTATATCTCCCGTGTCTAACCCCTCTTCCATCAGCATAGATGTGACTCCTGTCTTCTCATCACCATTGAGTAAAGACTGTTGTACTGGTGATGCACCTCTATACTGTGGTAAAATAGAGGCATGAAGGTTAATACATGGAGCAATATCTAGTATATTTTTAGGTAATATCTGACCAAAAGCAGCCACCACTATATAATCAGGGTTAGCATCTTTAATAGCCTCAAATATTCCCTCATCAGAGAGGCGATCAGGCTGTAACACTTCTATATGATTCTCTTCTGCCAATACTTTAACAGATGGTGGCGTCAACATTTTTTTACGCCCTACGGGACGATCAGGTTGTGTCAAAACAAGTGACACATCCATATCATCGGCTTCTATCAAGGTTGCTAGTATCTCTCTTGCATATTGGGGTGTACCCATGTAAACGATTTTATATTTCATTTTATCTTCTTTACTTCCTTTTAAAGTATGTTCCACCTACATGTTTTCCATCCACAAGAAAAGCCTTCACATCGCTCAAATCAAACCCAGAAGCCAAAAACATTTCTCTATTATGTTTCATAAGAAATTCAGCAGATTGTAGCTTTGTGACTATACCACCTGTTGCAAAGTCATTGTTAGGACTATGTTCTGCTTCTAGTTCCTCTTTAGATATCTCTGTCACTACTGCACGACGTTTTGCATCGTCATACTTATTGGGATCCTTATCATAAAAGGCGTCTATATCTGAGAGTATAACAAGTAACTCTGCATCAAAGTGATGCGTTACATGGGCAGATAGTCTATCGTTATCGCCAAAAACTAATTCTTCGATACTCACAGTGTCATTTTCATTAATGATTGGCACAACATTATTTTCTAATAATGTATCTATAGCTACTTTTGCATGATTAATGTGTTTTTTTGATTCAAATACATCTGATCTAAAAAGTACTTGAGAACATAAAATTCCAAACATGGCAAACTTCTCTTGATACATTTTCAGTAAAAGAGGCTGGCCAATAGCTGCAAGTGCTTGTTTATTTGCTACAGAACTTCTGTCTAAAGGAAGTTGTGTAAAACCCGCTGCTACAGCACCTGAACTTACTAAAATGACTTCATACCTATCTCTTTTCAATGCTACTGTCAACTCAACCAGGGATAACATACGTACCTTAGCAATAGCACCATCTTCGGTTAAAACATGAGAACCTACTTTAATCACTATACGTTTTAAAGGCATTTTATATCTCTTGTTCTTCTTGCACATGCTTTGAAAACTCACCTAAGGCATAGCGTAGTGCTTCTGTATTGATGTGTGCCACTGAGGAAATAGGCAATACAAACAATGGTTTTTCTTCTGGTAAAGGTACCCCAAAATCTGTTTTAAATCCATAACTTATATATCCAGTATCTGCTTTATATTTACCTAAAATATCATTGGCATCTAAAGCAATATCATCTAAAAAATTTTGTGTTAAAGTATTTACCTCTTCTTGTGAAAGTGAATCTATCTTAGTAATAGCAACCGCATGCTTACGTGTTGCTAATGTTTTAGAATAGCGTTGAAGTTCTACCAACAATGTTTCATATTGGTATTTCATCTCTCTATAATTTGCTGCATCTATCATAAGAAGTAAGGTTTTGGTTCTTTCTATGTGTTTAAGAAACTCATGCCCTAGTCCTCTACCATCACTTGCACCCTCAATAATACCAGGAATATCTGCCATCATAAAAGAGTCATAATCACCTATATGCACAACACCTAACTTTGGTGTGAGTGTTGTAAACTCATAATTTGCTACTTGAGGTCTGGCATTCGAAAGTGTAGCTATGAGTGTAGATTTTCCAACATTGGGATACCCCACAAGACCTACATCAGCTATAAGTTTCATCTCGAGTCTTACTTGCTTAGTGATACCAGGTAAACCTGGTTGAGCATAGGTAGGTCTTTGATTGCTGGAAGATTTAAAATGCATATTTCCCAAACCTCCTTTACCTCCTTCCAAAAAAGGGATAATATCCCCCTTATTAAGTAAGTCCATCAGCTCTTCACCTGTTTCCATATCTACCACTGTAGTGCCAGGAGGTACAGTAACAATCAAATCTTCCCCTTTACGACCATAACATTTACGACCTTCTCCGGGTCTTCCATTTTCAGCTTTCATGTGCTTTCGCCCACGCAATCCAGAAAGAGTATCAGTATTATTATCTACTTTAAATAATACAGCACCACCACGACCACCATCGCCACCATCTGGTCCACCATTGGCAACAAATTTTTCTGTCCAAAAGGAGATGGAACCTGCTCCACCCTTACCTGAACTTATGAGAAGTTCTACACTATCTACAAACATACTAAAAACCTTTATATTTATACAGGTAATATCTATATAGCTATTACATTAATCCTAGAATTATATCTAAATTGGGGGAAAATAGTGCTATAATTTTTTTTAAAAAAAATGATAGGACTACACATGAAATATACTGTTATACACAAAACTCTTATTTTAACAAGCGCATTAATATTAGTATCAGGTTGTATGAAAAGAGAACTCCCCGCAGATAAAGGTGGATTTACATATAGTGGCATTTATTTTGGTGCACACTTTCCAGGTGTCTTCAAAAAAGGCATTAAAGATGGTTGTCAAACTTCTAAAGGTGTCTATACTAAATCACATTGGTCTTTTAAAAATCGACAAAAATATGCTGATGGATGGTTTTTAGGTAGAAGTAAATGTAAGGATTTGTTAAAAATAGATGAAGATGGGGATTTAATACTATAGAAAAGATCCAAATAATTTGGATCTTTAATGCTTATGCAGGTACTACTGAAACTCTCTTTTGACTTGCAGTTCTGTTATCAAACTTAACTACACCTTCAATAAGTGCAAATATAGTATGGTCTTTACCTATGCCTACACCATTACCTGGGTGGACTTTTGTCCCTCTTTGTCTTATGATGATGTTGCCAGGGATTACTGCTTCCCCACCAAATTTCTTAACGCCTAAACGACGTCCAGCCGAATCACGGTTATTCTGAGTTGATCCTTGACCTTTCTTATGTGCCATTGTGTGCTCCTTCTATATTTTAATTTTTCTTAAGCTTATGCTATTTTAGTAATTCTAACTCTTGTAAAGTCTCTTCTGAAACCACGTTTAAGTTTTGAATCTTTTCTTCTTCTCTTTTTGTAGATAATCACTTTTTTATCTCTACCTTCATTAATCACTTCGCCTTTAACTACTGCACCCTCTACGAATGGAGTACCTACTACTAAGTCACCCTTATCTACTGCTAGAACTTCTTTGAATTCTACTGCTGCTTTTGGCTCAAGACCCATGTTATCAAAACAGATGATATCACCCTCTTGCACTTTAAATTGTTGACCACTTGCTTTAATGATTGCGTACATTGCAAACCCCTTGATTGTTGTTGACTTCTTAATGTTTTTTAAAAGTTTGCAATTATACCCAAAAAATGTTTAATATTTTTTTAAATTAACCGAAATTGACATGTGCCTCTGAGAGAGCAATACAATCTATCTCTACAAGAGCATTTTTAGGTAATGTTTTCACAGCAACTGTACTTCGTGCTGGTTTATGATTTCCAAAATATTCAGCATAAATTTTATTGACTTTTAAAAAGTCATCCATATCTGCTAAAAATATAGTAGTTTTAATCACATCATTAAAACTTGCATCTGCCGCGCTAAGTACTTGAGATAAGTTTTTTAAAACTTGATGGGTTTGTGTCTCCACATCAATGCCTACCATCTGTCCATTAGTATCTAATGCAATCTGTCCAGATGTATATACCATACCATTGACTGCTACAGCTTGAGAATATGGTCCTATAGCTTCTGGGGCTTCATTTGTCTGTATAAATTTCATTTCTTTTCCTTTGCCTTTTTCTTTGAGTTTCGTTCATAAAAGATATATGAGGTAGAATAATCGGAGAACTCAAAATATACTTTTTCCTCTCCTAGATCTTTTTTACCATTTAAATTTAAATCATCTATCCCATATCCATATCTATAAGGTCTTGCATCTCCATCACTTGTACCTTTTGCTGTTGATATCTTATCTATATGTATAAACTTATGTACCAATTTATCTCCTGCATAAATATCTAAAACACCATTGGTACCTGTCCAGTTTTGAAGTGAGCGACTTAAGCTATTTTGAGTCTCTTGCGTACATCCAACTAATCCTATAATTCCTAATGATAAAAAGAAAAATTTTAATTTCATTCTCTACTCTCCTCTATTTTTACTATTGTATCACTATTAGACTTTTGGCATTCCAAATTTCTGTGTGATTAACTCACCTTCATCATTAAAATACACATAATACAACTTATCCTTGGTCACCGTTAATCCTGCTAAATAACGCAAAGCAAAATTTGCTTGAAGTGATCCTATATGCATGACTATTGGTGCAGTGATACCCCCTGGCTTATGGTCGGAGATATTAAACACTTGGAAATTTGCTTCATCAAAAAAACATACTTGTCCATTGAACTCTTCTACGGATGCATAAATCCAAGGGGTGTTCATCTCTTTTGCATGTTTATCTATCTCACCACGTACAGGCAAGTTATCTGTAGCATCAAGTATCAAATCATAACTGTTTCCCATCTCCTTAAAGTCATCAAAAGACATATCAAATGCCACGGTTTTTACAAAAGGATTTTTAGCCTCAATAAGTCTGCATACTGCTTTTGCTTTATTACATCCTTCATCCTCAAGGGTAAAGGCTATTTGTCTATGTATATTATGTGCAGATACATCATCAAAATCTACCATATGTATCTCACCAATGCCTGATGTACCTAATGCCATAGCTAAAGTACACCCAAGTCCACCAGCACCTATAATGGCAACTCTCTTTTTCTCTAAACTTTTTTGTACAGTAGAACCCCAAAGTTGTATTTGTCTATTAAAGTACTCTTCTGTTGTCATACTAACCTTTCACGTTCTTTTAGTTCTTTTTCAAACCCCCAAGCCTTACGGTGTTCATTTACATCTGCTTTATCTATGACTTCAACCAACATAGACTCTTTATCTTCAAGCATCATTTCTACTTCGCCTTCAGGTGAAACAAGCATGGTATCACCATAAAACTTCCATTGAACCTCATCATCAGCATATTCACCCAAACGATTAGCTCGCAATATATAACAACCATGTAAAAAAGCTTTGGTTTTAATAAGTTCTCTCCATCTGTTATGAGAACCAAAAGTTGATGCAGTGGGCAAGAGTACTAAGTCAACTTTTTTGCGGGTTACTTGTTCCCAAAATGGATCAAAGTGTAGTTCAAACCCTGCCATCACCATGACTTTGAATCCTTTAACACTAAATGTCATAGCATCTTCAAGAGGTAGCACTTTGTTTGCAAAAAATTTCTTTTCATTCCAATGTGCATAAGGGAGTAGTATTTGCTGTTCATAATAGCGTATATTGTTTGGTGTTATTTTTACAATGGTTTTATGGTATCCATCTTTTTTATGAACTATAATGGGTGCTACAAAAACAATATCATAACTCATAGAAAGTTCTTTAAGGAATTCAAGGTGTTTTTTTGTTTGGGCTTTTACCATATTTACAGACATTGTTTCAATCTCTTTAAAAAAATGATTTAAAACATACTCACCTAATAACATCACATCTGCATCTCTTTGTTTGGCTTGTTTTAAATAAAACTCTAGTCTAGTAGCATTCATACCTAGTGTGGGAAGTTGAAGTGCTGCTACAACCAACTGTGACATTATTTATCCTCTTGAATCGTTTGATTTTCTTGATCAATAACAGTTATTTTTGTTTTGGCTTCTTCAATCAGTTTTTGGGCATCTTTAATATTTTTTAGTCCCTCTTCATAGAGTTTTACAGACTCTTCAAGTGTAATTTCAGGATTCATAAGCTTTTCTAAAAGTACTTTAGAGTGTTCTAATTTTTCTTCAAAAGTTTTATTCTTCATGTTAATACATCCTTAATATTCTCTTCAAATTTATCTAATTCAACCAAAAAAGCATCATGTCCATAGTCACTTTTTACTTCCAAGTACGTATACTCTTGTCCATTACGTTTCATCATATTAGCTATATGTTCCATTTCAGAAGGGAAAAATAGATAATCAGATGAAAAACTTATCAAATGTACCCTTGCTTTGATTCTTTCTATTGCATCATGTAAAGAGTCATATCCCCGACTGAGATTAAACGTATTAATAGCCTTTACTATATAGAGATATGACAATGGATCAAAGTTTTTAGAAAAGCTATTGGTATTGTATTCCATATAACGTTCCACTTCATAACGCCCAAAAAGCTCAAAAAGCCCATCATTATTGACATAATTACGCCCAAACTTATTATCCATAGAGTCTGGGGAAAGATAAGAGATATGTCCTGCGATACGTCCAATAGCAAGTCCATCAAGTCCTTCTTCTTTAAATGCATCTACTTCATAATTACCATGGTTAAAACGTGGGTCTCTCCGTATAGCTTCTACAGCTACTTTATTAAATGCTATGGTCCATGGACGTGTTGCATATGTCGCTGCTAAAGCAATGATATCATCTGCAAAGTTTGGATAATCTACAGCAAACTGTAACGCTTGCATACCACCCATTGAGCCACCTATAATCGCTTTAACATGATGTATCCCAAGGTCAGAGAGTAGATACATCTGTGCACGTATCATGTCTTTTATGGTCACTACTGGAAACTTCAATCGGTAAGGTGCTTGTGTCGTGTAGTTGTTACTCATAGGGCCTGTTGTTCCAAAGCAAGAACCCAGTACATTTGTAGAGATAACAAAATATTTCTTCGTATCTATAGCCCTATCATCACCGATAAGACCGTCCCACCAACCAGCTTTACGCTCACCTTCATACACCCCTGCTGCATGGTGAGAACCTGAGAGGGCATGACAGATCAAAACAACATTAGACTTGTCTGCATTTAGTTCACCATAAGTCTCATACGTAATTTCATACGGCTCTATGATACGCCCACTCTCTAGGTATAAAGGGGAGCTAAATTGTGCTGTTTTGGTTTCAATTTTCATAGGCTGCTTTGGTGTTTAAATTTAATTGTATGATTTTATCATATTTAAACTTGTAAAGGTGCTGTAGCAACAGTAGCCTACGATTACCCTAATGCTTTTGTCAAATCATCAATCAAATCTTGTGTATCTTCAAGCCCTACACTCAATCTTATCAATCCTTCACTCACTCCTGCTTTTAGTAGTTCGTCTTTACTTAACTGCTGATGTGTTGTAGATGCAGAATGATTGATGATAGATTTACTATCTCCTATGTTTGCAACAATAGAAAATATCTCTACTTTGTCCAATATCTTTTTTGCTGTTGCATAGTCTTCTACTTCAAAACTAAGTAGACCGCTCGCTCCCTTTGCAAGATATTTAGATGCATTTTCATAGTTTTTATCGCCTTCTAGAAGTGGGTAATTCACTTTTTTTACAATGTTTTTCTTCTGAAGCCACTTTGCTATTTCTAATGCACTTTGTGTATGTTGTTTCATTCTCAATGCCAATGTTTCTAACCCTTGTATAAACAACCATGTATTAAACGGACTAAGTACTGCCCCAGTGTCACGTAAAAGTATCATTCGAGTTCTAAAGGTGAACAATACTGGACTTACTACAGAGTCTGCAAATACTAAACCATGATAGGAAACTTCTGGCTCATTAAAGTAAGGGTATCTACTGTTACCTTTTATTTTTTCATACAAGTTTTTACGCTCAACAATAAGCCCACCTATAGCCGTACCTTGGCCCGTAGTATATTTACTGGCACTATGCACCACAACATCTACACCAAAATCAAATGGTTTACAAAGCATAGGTGTGGCTACTGTATTATCTACAATGCTCAATATTCCATGTTTATCAGCCATACTTACTATAGCATCAAAGTTAGGTACATCAATACTCGGATTTGAAATGGTCTCAAAAAAGAGACATCTTGTCTTGTCGTCTATGAGTTCTTCTATCGCTTCAGGTTCATGAACATCAAAAAATCTACTCTCTATGCCTAGTTTTTTTAATGTCTGTGAAAATAGTGTAACCGTTCCCCCATAAAGTTGATTAGATACAACAATGTTATCACCTGCTTCAGCAACATTAAGTATACTATAAAAAATAGCAGCCATTCCGCTTGCCACAGCAAGTGAAGCACTTCCTCCCTCAACCTCAGCAAATCTTCTCTCCAATATAGCATTAGTAGGGTTACCTACTCTAGTGTACACATTATCTGTGCCCTGTTCTAGGTTAAAACTACTCGCCGCAAAATCAGCACTCCCAAAATCAAAAGCCGTGCTCATATAAATGGGTACTGCCATTGTTTTTTGATTATCTTTTTCATATCCTGCGTGCAGTGCTAGTGTTTGCTCATGCATTATTTTTCCTTATGTACTAATATTTGTAAATTATATCTTGTAACTGCTTTATGGTCTATTACGAAGCATGATACAATTCAACTTCATCATTTATCTTCACAGAAAGTGCATCTCTCGCGCTCTCCAAATCATACCTATTTTGTAAGTTCATCCAAAACTCAGCAGAATTTCCAAAAAATTTCGCAAGACGCAATGCTGTATCTGCTGTTATTGCTCTTTTCTTATTGACTATTTCATTAATGCGTCTTGGTGTTACATGTAATGCCTTAGCCAATGCATTTTGACTAAGCCCAAAAGGTTGCATAAACTCTTCTAATAGGATTTCTCCTGCGTGTATTGGTGTTATCTTCATTGTTAGCTCCTTATATTAATGATAATCCACTATCTCAACATCAAATGCAAAGCTATTTTCCCACCTAAAACAGATACGGTATTGTTTATTGACCCGTATGCTATGCTGCCCTTCTCTATTGCCAGATAATTTTTCCAACCTATTTGCAGGTGGTATTTTCAAATCATCTACATCTATAGAAGCTTCTATCATCAGAAGTTTCTTGTAGGCAGACCTTTGTATGTCTTGCGGTAGCTTTTTAGAGAACGTTCTATTGTATATTTTTTGCGTCTCTTTACACTTAAATATCTTTATCATAAAGTAGTATAGCACATATGTCGTTATATGTAAATATTTGTTAGTGCTTACTATGTAATATCTTGTGATTTATGGTTTATTTTTACTTGGGAGTGAAGTAGACGTTACACCTTAGAAAGGTGCAACGCGAGAAAATATTTTATTTCTTTTTAGCTGATTTCTTCATCTGTTTTTTATATGCTTTTTCATCTTTAAAAACAATATAATCTGTAATTGCATCCCAAGAAATTGCACATGAATTACCTAAAGCATAATTATTTTTTGTATATTCTTCAGGAATTGTGCCTGTAATGAAAATTCGACCTGCTAGTTTTTCAAACTTTGGATTAAATATAGCTAATGTGCTATCGGGTAAACCAAAAGATACAACTTTTCCATCAAAATTAGGTAAATTCTTCATAAATATCCTTATTTATATATTTATTGCCTACACGGCTTCGCTATCGCTACGACCGTTTCGGTTCCGAACCTGTAAACGACAAACTATTGTCGTTTACTTAACGGTTCTCATCCATGATAATTAGGACTTTCCTTAGTAATAGTCACATCATGCACATGACTCTCTTTAAGTCCTGCTGCGGTAATTTCTACGAACTCTGCTTTTTCCCAAAATGCTTTGATGCTCTCAGAACCACAGTATCCCATAGAGGAACGTAATCCACCTATCATTTGGTGTACGACATCTGATATTTTACCACGGTACGGTACACGACCTTCTATCCCCTCAGGTACTAGCTTGTCTGCTGCTGTTCCTTCTTGGAAGTAACGGTCTGTGCTTCCTTTACTCATAGCACCTATACTTCCCATACCTCTGTACTCTTTAAACTGTCTACCATTAAAAAGTATCATCTCTCCTGGTGCTTCATATGTACCTGCCAATGCAGAACCAAGCATTACACAAGAGCCACCAACAGCAAGAGCTTTGGCTACATCTCCAGAGTATTTTATCCCACCATCAGCGATGACAGGAATGCCAGCTTTATTGGCTACAAGTGCTACTTCATCTATAGCAGAGATTTGTGGTACTCCTACCCCTGCTACTATTCGCGTAGTACATATAGACCCAGGGCCTATGCCCACTTTTACTCCATCTGCCCCAGCATCTATGAGGTCTTGTGCTG
>JAKIUE010000012.1 GCA_021647715.1 Sulfurovum sp. | reverse complement strand
GCATCGGTACATTTGTAAGGGTACTTTCTTGAGGTAACATAGTCCGACTAAGGTCTAACACAACATCAGAAGCGGCACAGCCATCTGTAAAGTTCGTTAAACGTGTACCTTGTTTCCCCATGGCTGTAACATTTCCTTCAAAGGATGTTGCCATTGAAATGCTTGCACTTAAAACAGAACCATAATGACTGTTATTCAAGTCATTCATAAATAGAATATTTCTGTTAGGTCTTTGTATGGAGTTTACTTGGTCAAGGTTGAAGGCGTAGGGTTGTATTTGTAGAGGTATATCTTGATAGACTAACTGAGCATAAGAAAGTTCAGATGTGATACCACAACCAGATTGACTAATACGATCAGTAGCAATAGAATATCGATTCGTTCCATTTGTAATACAATCATCTACATCAGGAAAGGTTTTGAGACTATTCCCATCTTTATCTACATATCTTGCTTGGTCAACAATAGTCCAGTTACTATCTTCTATATGATAGGTATAGTTCCCTGCGTTAGGTATGCTTACAAGATTGTTAGATTGAAGGTGAATGGTAGTACCACTCATGACTTCTTGTACTTTTCCATTCTCAAACCATAGCCCCCAGTCTGTGTTGTTGGTGTCAGCACATGTACCTGTATTGCTATTAAAGAAGACAGTTGATTGTTTATCGTTACTTGATGGAGTAGAGAATTTTGTAGTATACCCCATCGTTTTTTGGTTATTTCCAAATTGTGTAGAATCAACAGATACTTTATATAAATATTCTGCTGAAAGTGTAGGTGTTGACGTAGTAGTATTAGTAACAAGTTTTCTTTGGAGGCCGCTTGTTATATTTGATTCATTAGTATCAAATATCTCTATCTTATAAGAAGCAGGTTTTATGGCAAAATTATCTCTTGAACATACAGGTGTGGCATAGTATTGACGTAGACACTTATAGCAACTATCTGTAGAGTCATTTCCTGCACAATCAGAAGCACAAAAGTTTACAAGTGAAGTGTCTTTTACCTTTGAATAGACATTGTCTCTCCAGCAGCTACCCTCTGTTTTGCTTGTACATGAATGCGAGATAACGTTTCCATCAACTGCAAAGTACCACATTCTAAATGCGGCATTCCAAAGGGCACTTGGTGTCATAAATATATCTGATATATCTGTTCTGGTTGTATTTTGATTTAGCTTAATAAGTTTACTTTTTTCTCCATTGGGAAGGGTCTGAATAATACCTTCTTGTGTATTCTGACATTTAAAGAAGGAGCCTTTGTCATTATAAGGTGCAGAATCAATGAGTTCGACATCAACAACTGTATCAGAAGGAAGGACAAGTTCTTTCATATATGTCGGAGATGAATTTATATCATAGCTGACAATAGAGATATCAAATTTTTTATTGGCAACTTGTGTATAGAGGGGGTAACGTTTTTGAGGTTCATTTATGGGGTCATAAGTTCCACTATCTGTTCTTTCTATGTTAAATGCACCATAAAGTGGACTATAAGTAAGGTTTTGTTCACATCGAGGGAATGTGTTGTTTTCTGAAGAGAGTAAAAACTCTACCGGTCCTGAACCAAAATCTATAGATGTATTTAATTCCATAGTAAAATGCACATCAGTTGTCTCATTTTTTAGAATCTTATAATTGTACTGGGCAAAATATCGTTCATAGATTCCTATAGTACCTCCATTATTTGTTGCACCTGCACCTATAGCAATTTCAGGTTTCAGTGTAGTATGTTGCGTTGTTGTAATAGCAGAAATAAGAGAATTTACAGTATTTGGTGAGTATTTCGCATTATAAAAGTTAAAATGATCTGAAGGATTAAGGTAAAACTTGAGTTTAGAATTTTCTAAATCAAAATCCCCTTCTTGACTGCGCAGAGAGATATGTGCGTTGAGTTCACCCGTTCCACTGATTGTAAAGTTACGACTTTCATCTGCCTTTAAAGAAAAACCATTTTTTTGAATGTTATAGTCATAACAAAATTTAGGCATATAGAGCTCTGTGGCAAAACCATACATGTTTAGAAACATTAGGTCTCCACCTGAGGTAATGGTGATATTAGTGGATGTTTGACTATTCTCAATGATGTGACTTACATCTATCTCGTCTATATCAATACCAAGGGTGTTTTCGTAGTTAGGATTTCTGTCTGTGACATTGAGTCCATTTCTAGAGATAGTAGCATTTTGTATATTGTTTTTGTTATTTAGACTATCTACGATGTCTATAGGAGTACCATCTTTTTTTGTAACACTCATTGTATCTAGAAGGGCTCTATCAGATTCTGCTGACATTACGATAAGGTTTGATTTGACTGTACCAGAACGTGGCGTAAAAAATCCAGAGATATTCGATGTAATACTTGGAGTATATCCATAACCATTATATACCGTAATATATCCATTATATAAAGATATATTCTTTAGTGTTCGTACTTGGCTTGTGGTATCTTCAACAATCACGGCAATACCCCAACCAGAACCTTGGTTATAAGTTTCAGAGGATTTAAGGTCAGCTACCCAGTAGCGACCACCTTGTTGTACATACTCTGTGATATTGATAGCAGTAGCATAGTCAAAAGACCAGTTGTAATCAGCGATAATCCAGTTAAACTTGTCATCATCAGCACGTAAGTCAATGTAGCCACCACTCGTAGGTGTTTTGAGTCTGATATTTTGTGCTGATGCACGTAAAGAATAATCTTCCTGATATAGACGACCCATAGTAAAAAGCCAAGCCTCTACTACCCTGTCATTTGGTTTAAGTTCCAAATCTGCAGAGGTTGAGTTTAAATAACCTGCAGCTACAGCCGCTGGATCTAAATTGGCATGGTTCTGAATTAGGGCATTATTCGTAGCAGAAGAATCAGGTTTTTGACACGTGTTGGTATCATCTTTCCAACAGAGTGATTGGTTCCCTATGACCATAAGGTCTCCATAGATGTTGGTACTTGTCTCTCCTGCTATGTTTATTTTTGCAAAATCTTTAGGGTTACTAGTAAGGAAACGCTCAGGTTCTTTCACTGAAACAGTTACACCAGACTTAGTTACTGAATAATCTGTAGTATATCGAATAGTGATGGTTGATCCTACTGCTTGGTATGACTCGTCAATTTTACCATCAAATCTACGCGTAGTACCAGCACTATCGGTAATAAAAACAAAATCATAGCCTCCTTCCATTTCTCCTTTTATCGTGACTGTAAGTGAATTTTGACCAGCGATGGTAAGTGTTTGCGTATGATTTTGAAAGTTACTATAAGGATTAGGTGTTGATGCAGAGCGTCCATCTGCTGAGACACTCCATGTGGCAAAAAGAAATTGTGGAAGAAGTAATCCTAATAAAATGATATGTTTTAGATACTGCATTGTTAAGTTCCTATATTTAGTGCAATAATAAGCATTTTAAAATGCTAATATTTTTTGTTTTAGTTTACAGTAAAAAATGTCAAAAATGTCAAAAAATACTATGTTATTATTATAGAGAAATAATAATTAATACATCATTTTTAGTAAAGGAAAGATATACTTATAGCAATTATTTTACTATATATCTGAAGGTTTGTAAAACATGAAAAAAAACATACACAAAGCATTTACCATGATAGAACTTGTGATGGTGATAGTAGTACTCGGTATCTTAGCTGCGCTTGCCATACCTAGGATGGAAAATGACCTACGCCAAGAGGCAGCTGATAACATCATCTCAGCCATACAGTTTACCCAGCACATGGCACTGATGGATAATGTAGTAGATACTACAACATCAAGAGGCACGATTAGAAGAAAATGGCAACGTAGGTTTTGGCGTTTTGGAAAAGAAGGCTGTAGTGATAATGGTATATTTTACTATGTCGGTTCAGATAAGAATGTAGAAGGAAATATAGATGTAGCAAAAGGTGAAGCCGCAACGGATCCCGCAAGCGGACAAGTGATGATGGGACGAAATAATAAACCTTGTGAACATGATCTCTCAGAGCAAGAGTTCCCAAATATCAATGAAGTTGCTTCATCCAATATATTCTTGACTAAAAAATATGGTATAAAAGAGAATGACGCAAAACTATTTGCAAACTGCCCAGGAAGAACAAAGTCTATAGGCTTTGATTATCTAGGACGCCCACATAGAGGATTTGAAAACTCAACTACCCCTGACTATAGCACGTTTATGGAGAGGGACTGTAATCTGACATTTGAATTTGAAGATGGATCACCTGACCTTATCATCACTATTGAAAAAGAAACAGGGCGTGTTTTTAAGGCAAATTAATACGCTAAGATTGAAAGTATTGCATATAAATAATACACTTCTTACATACTTTGAGATATGATAAACATAATATATAATCTAAGGTTGAATATGGGTTTTAAAATGAGAACATTACTTCTAACAGTAGCATCTTTACTCTTTGTAGGATGTGCAGGCTCTTCGGAAAATGTAAAAGAGTTTAACAAGCCAGCAGTGTATTGGTATAAGCAAATAGCAAAGAGTATAGCAAGTGGTAGCATGGACAAAGCAGATGCTTTTTACATCTCTTTAAAGAGCGAACATATGCGTTCTCCTCAAATGCCTACAGCCATTATGTTATTGGCTCATGCACACATGAATAATGAAAAGTATTTACTTTCAAACTATTATTTAGATGAATATAATAAACGTTATGGAGAAAACCAAAACCGTGAATATATAGAGTTTATGAAATTAAAAGCCTCTTTTCTAGGTATAAAAGATGTTTACAAAGATCAAAAACTGATTATGGACAGCATAGAAAAATCCAATACTTTTTCCTACAGATATCCGGGTTCTATGTATGGACCAATGGTAAATACGATGCTTATACGTTTACATATGAGTCAATATCTACTCAATGAAAATATAGCGGCACTGTATGATAGAACAGGAAAACCAGCTGCTGCTAAAATATATAGAGATAAAAATAAAGGCTCTCTTGTCCGTTCGTCAGATATAACCGCACCTAAGCAAGGGATTATTGGTAAGGTATTTGATTAAAGGCCTTTATAGGCATTTAATCAAGACAAAAATTAAAAATTAAAAATTAAAACCTCCGTTTAGCTACTTTTACGACTTCTTCTAATTTTTATTTGTTAATTTTCATTTTAAAGGATTTACTATGCAACTCAGTGATTATGATGCATTCCCAACCACACTCCCCATTGTCGTAGAGGATGAACTTTTTCTTTATCCATTTATGATTTCTCCTATTTTTCTAACAGATCAAAAAGATATAGATGCAGCCACAAATGCTATGGAAAATGATTCTTTACTTTTTGTCACTTCTACCATAGAAGGCAAAGAAGGAAATAGAGCGTTCGATGCACTTTATAAAGTAGGGGTTGTAGGGTCTATTATGCGAAAGGTTCATATACCTGACGGTAGGGTCAAAATACTCTTTCAAGGACTTTCACGTGCTAAGATAGTTCAAACTGAAGTTGGAACATTTAACAAAGCACTCATCGAGATAGTTGAACCTGAAAGTTTTAATAAGCTAAAAGTAGATGCTTTAATGGGCATCTTGCGAGATAAAATAAAAAGCCTTTCTGCCATGAATAGTTCTTTTTCTGCAGACCTAGTACGTACCATAGAAGAAAATGATGAAGCACACCGTATAGCTGACCTTGTCTCTTCTATGCTAAAACTAGATAAAAGTGTTGCATACGCATTGTATGTTGAGCCAAATATAGAAAAAAGACTACTAGGTCTCATAGATGTTGTGACTGCTGAAATAGAAGCCACAAAAGTACAACGAGAAATACGCACAAAAGTACATTCTAAAATAGAACAAACCAATAAAGAATATTTTCTAAAAGAACAACTTAAAGAGATACAACAAGAACTGGGTATGGATACCCAACGTGAAGAAGAAATAGCAACTTTTAGAGAAAAAGTAGAAGTACTCAAACCACACATGAAAGAAGATGCATTTAAGGAGATAAGCAAACAGCTTGATCGTTTTGCACGTATGCATCCTGACTCTGCAGATGCCAATATATTGCAGAGTTATTTGGAATGGGTATTAGAACTGCCATTTGGACAACTCACAAAAGGTAACCTAAGTGTTCAAAAAGTAGCAAAAGAACTAGATAAAGACCATTATGCTTTAGAAAAACCTAAAGAACGTATAGTAGAATTTTTTTCAGTACGTGAATTAGCTGAATTAAGAGGAATTAAACAAAAAGAAGCAGCAGGAGCGATACTTTGTTTTGCTGGACCTCCTGGTGTGGGTAAAACATCTTTGGCAAACTCCATCGCTACTGCACTTGATCGGCCATTGATTCGTATAGCCTTGGGTGGACTGGAAGATGTCAATGAACTTAGAGGGCACAGAAGAACCTATGTAGGAGCAATGCCAGGACGTTTAGTGCAAGGAATCATAGAAGCTAAGACTATGGATCCCGTCATAGTACTAGATGAGATAGACAAAGTAGGGCGAAGTATGAGGGGAGACCCAACAGCCGCACTACTAGAGATACTAGACCCTGAACAAAATTCAAAATACAGAGACTATTATTTAAACTTCAATATAGACCTTTCTAAAGCTATATTTATAGCCACTGCAAATGATG
Organism: Sulfurovum sp.; assembly: GCA_021647715.1. Classification (GTDB taxonomy): domain Bacteria; phylum Campylobacterota; class Campylobacteria; order Campylobacterales; family Sulfurovaceae; genus Sulfurovum. The sequence continues at coordinate 29,048 of JAKIUE010000012.1, read as the reverse complement.
TAGGTCGTATACCAGCACCATTAAGAGATAGAATGGAATTTATAGGACTGAACTCTTATACCCCAAAAGAGAAATTTGAAATAGCATCACGCTATTTAATCCCACAAGAGTTAAAAAAACATGCTTTAAAACGAAGAGAATTCTCTATATCAGATAAAGCATTGAAGTTACTCATTGATGAATACACACGTGAAGCAGGTGTAAGAAATTTACGTCGTAAAATATCTGCATTAATGCGAAAAACAGCTAGAAAACTTTTAGAAGATAAAAGTAAAAACATTATATCTATAACAAAAAAGAACTTAGATGAATTTGCAGACAAAAAAGTCTTTGAAATTTCAACAGTAGATGAAAAACCACAAGTAGGAATAGTCTCTGGTCTTGCTTGGACAGCCGTAGGTGGAGATGTACTTACTATAGAAGCTGTAAAGATTAAGGGGAAAGGGACACTCCAACTTACTGGAAGTCTTGGAGATGTAATGAAAGAGTCGGCACGTATTGCGCACTCTTTAGTGAAGATACTGATAGATGAAAGACGTTTAGCTATTATGCCCTCACGTATTCCAAAGAGTCAAAAAGAAAGAGACGAAGCAATAGCAGTAGATAGTTCCGAAGTATATAAGCGTTATGACCTTCATATACACGTTCCTGCTGGTGCAACACCTAAAGATGGCCCTAGTGCTGGGATTGCTATGGTAACTGCCATTGCTTCGATTTTAAGTGGCAATAAGATAGACAATAGAGTAGCGATGACGGGAGAAGTCACATTGATAGGAAAAGTGCTTCCTATTGGGGGGTTAAAAGAAAAGTTAATTGCAGCATATAAGGCAGGGGTAACTAAAGCGTTGATACCTATGAAAAATTTTGAAAGAGATTTAGATGAGATACCAGATGAAGTAAAAAAGAATATTAAGATTATTGGTGTATCAGATATTGATGAAGTACTTGAGGAAGTGTTTGTACGTAAATAAAACCTACAAACGTTTATATATCAGACCATTGTGCTATTTTATGAAACAAATCCTCTTCTTTGATAGGCTTTCTTAAGAAGCCGTTGGCACCGTTGTCAAATATTTCAGTTTTTCTCGTATCATCTGTAGATAAAACAATGACAGGAATATGTGAATTTTTCATATCTGATCTAAATATTTTTAAAAACTCAATACCATCTACGATGGGCATCATGATATCTAGTAAAACAAAATTAAGACTAGGGTCTTGTTTTAATTTATCTAAAGCGTCAGAGCCATTCTCTGCCTCTTGCATCTCTACAACATCAGGATTCTTTTTTAATAATGTGAGTAATAGTTTCCTATTTATAAAGTCATCATCAACAATCAGTATTTTAAGTGCCATTAACTATTAACTTCTTTTTTCATGGATTATATCAATGATTTCATCTTTTGATTTTTTGTCTGTAATTATGGTGATATTACTATTAGTCTGAATAGATGTGTTGTCTGCCAAACTGCTATCTGTAAAGATAATGTCGTAGTTGTTAGTAGCGACTTCTGTTTCCAATGTGTCAACATTTTCAAGGGCAGTATAGTCATAACCAATATTTTCTAATACTTTTATAAGTATCCTACGTTCTAATATGAACTTCTTGGCAATTAAAATTTGTTTTTGTGCCCCTTTTTCTGTAAATATTGCTTGTTGGTCGTTGTCATTTAGAGATAACGCATCTGTATTCAGATCTATTAAGTCTGAATCAGTAGAGAAGTCAGGAGTCTTGATATCCTCTGAGTCTAAGTCAAGAGATACTTTTTGAGTTTCAATCTCCTCAATATCTGAGTCTAGAGATAACGCAGGTGTATTCAGATCTATTAAGTCTGAATCAGTAGAGAAGTCAGGAGTCTTGATATCCTCTGAGTCTAAGTCAAGAGATACTTTTGGAGTTTCAATTTCTTCAATATCTGAGTCTAGAGATAACGCATCTGTATTCAGATCTATTAAGTCTGAATCAGTAGAGAAGTCAGGAGTCTTGATATCCTCTGAGCCTAAGTCAAGAGATACATTTGGAGTTTCAATTTCCTCAATATCTGAGTCTAGAGATAACGCATCTGTATTCAGATCTATTAAGTCTGAATCAGTAGAGAAGTCAGGAGTCTTGATATCCTCTGAGTCTAAGTCAAGAGATACTTTTGGAGTTTCAATTTCCTCAATATCTGAGTCTAGAGATAACGCATCTGTATTCAGATCTATTAAGTCTGAATCAGTAGAGAAGTCAGGAGTCTTGATATCCTCTGAGCCTAAGTCAAGAGATACATTTGGTATTGTGATATTATCTAAATTTGAACTGTGTGTTTCTGTTTCTTTATTCGCATCAGAAGCATTTACTGAAGAATTGTCTAGTAGAAATTTATTAAGTACATAAAGTAACTCAGAAGTCTCAATGGGTTTTGTAATATACTCATCCATTCCTTCATTTAAAAATCTTTCTCGGTCACCTTTTAGTGCATTTGCTGTAAGTGCTACAATTGGGACATGTGAAGTTTCTTCATTTTCTTCATAAGCAAGTATCTCATGTGTTGCTTCTATCCCATCCATCACAGGCATTTGAATATCCATGAAAATTAGATCATAATGATTTGCCTTTCGCTTTTCAAAAGATTCTAGTCCATTATTTGCAAGATCAACTGTAACACCATGCTCTTCAAGGATGCGTTTAATAAGTTTTTGGTTAATAATATTGTCTTCTGTTACAAGTATATTTGCATCAAAGCGTGTTGCCTGAACAGGAACGGAATCTTCTATAATCTGTGGTAATGTTGAAGTACTTTTTAATAGAATATTTTTAAGTTTAGTAAGTGTAACAGGTTTATAAATGACATTGTCTTGATTGATACCTAAATCTTCTATTTTTGATCTACTTGTTATGTTTGCAAGTATTATAAGTTTTGACGTATCAATGTTCCCAATAGAATCTAATATATTTTGGTTTGATTTATCTAAATCTATCCAGTAATTCTTACATGCATCATTGTTTATAAGTTCTTGTAATTCTCCTACCGAGTCAAAATGTTTTACCGAAGGACCGAAGTATTTAAAATAATCTTCTAAATATGTATCAAGTTTTGTTGGGGTTTCATGTTCATACTTACCAATAGCAATGTCATTAAATGCATTTTTATAATTAATTTCATTTGAAATGATTTCTTCAAGTGGCAATGAAAAGAAGAAAGTAGTTCCTTGGTCTTTTGCACTTTCTAGTTCTAATTCTCCGCCCATTAGCTCTACAAATTGACTTGAAATTGTAAGACCTAGACCTGTTCCACCATATTTTCTTGTTACAGAAACATCAGCTTGAGAGAAAGCTTCAAATATCCTTGATTGTTGTTCTTCTGTCATTCCTATGCCATCATCTTGTACAGAAAATGAGATACGAGGGTTCAAGTCATTTTCTTCCTGAGTCTTTTTAATAATAAGGTTAATTTCTCCACCATACGATGTGAACTTAATAGCATTTGAGAGTAGATTAATAAGCACTTCTTTTATTTTAGTTGGATCTCCTTTAAGTTTTGACGAGATAGTTGGATCCATATAGTAATTCAAGTCAATATCTTTTTCAGAAGCAGCAACCGCATAAGTTTCAATTGCAGATTCAAGCTCTTCAGCAGCATCAAAAACAGTATTTTCAATTTCTATCTTATTACTTTCAATTTTTGATAAATCGAGAATATTATTGATAATATTGAGTAGGTTATCTGAACTTTTATCTATAATAGAAAGAAATTCATTTTGTTCTGAAGTAAGATCTGTACTTCTTAGAATTTCAGTAAACCCAACAATACCATTCAATGGTGTACGAATTTCATGTGACATATTTGCTAAAAAGAGTGATTTTGCTTCATTTGCGCGTAAAGCTGTAAGCTTATCATCTTTAGCTGTTTCAATGAGCGTTTCAAGGAAGCTATACGCTTGTTGAGTGCCTTTATATGTATTTAAATTGACATTTTCGATACTAGAAGTATCAGTAGGAAGATAAAATTCACTTTTCTTCATCGTGTCTACAGCTTTATGAACTACATCTTCAAGCTCTTTAGTATTTCTTGATAAGTCTCGTGATGTAAGATACCCTAGGTATGCTAATATAAGTCCAAGCAATAAAAGACCAGCAGCTATAGAGAGAAGCATAAGTTGCTTTTGTAAAAAGGCATCAGCTTTTTCCCATAATGTATTAGAAACAATCAACTCGCCTTTGTTAAGAAGAGATATCTTTTGTGTATGTAATGCAAACCAATCCATTGCTTCTTCAGTATATTTTCCTGTATCTAAATCCATTTGAATGGCTGAAGATGTTTTTTCTAAATCTTGTATTGAATGTGCAGTAAGGGGATCTTTTTGCAGTTCCTGTAATTGTTTCTTTACCCCATCATGTTTTATGTGATTAAAATCAAATAGATGTGCCTTTGCTCTATAATTATTCCAAAGAGAAATATCTTTAAGTGAGATAGGTGCTTTTCCCATAAGGTAGTACGAAAGAAGCCCTCGCTCTAAGGATGCATTCTCTTTAGCAATATAAAATTTAGATAATGTTGCAATAAGTGAAGAGATTTCTGTATTGAATGAAAAATTGTTAATTTGTAATAAATTATCAACTATATTGTCTGAAATTTTTTCTTTGTAGCCATTAAAAAAAATTGCTTTAAAATCGCTATCTTTTACATCAGCATTTTTTCGAATAGTTGGTAAATGAGTCATTTGAGTCAAGAATGTTTCATATTTTTCTGTGTCAAGTGTAGCGTTAGCACCCATAAAATCAAGTATGAAAGGTAAATAGCTTGTAGCATCTATAGACAAATTATTTTTTATAGGATTTAAAATAGTATCAGTGTTTTTTCGCTGTTTTGCTAATGAATCTTGAAAGTCTTCTTGTCCTGCTGCTAGATAAATAGAGGTTAATCCCGATTCTTTACCTACTTCTGTTAATACATTGGAGAGTTTAGAATTGTTTGATAAAACATTTTTAAACGCCTTTGCTTTTTCGTAATTTACATAAGAAGTTACAAAGAAATAGCTTGAAAGTAGAATGAGAAGGGTAATTGGCAAAAGTCCAATTAATTTAAGTCTGTTACGTATAGTCATTATTTATTTTCCTTATTGTTCTGAAATCATGTCAATGTGTTGTTCAAAAGATATAAAATGTGCCCAGTAACGCTCAATTAAATCTTCTAACTTATCAGGATCATCACAAAACTGAATATCGTATAGTGTGTCAGATAATGTATTAATTCTTAGGTTACTTGAAGCACCTTTAAGAAGATGACCAATTTTTTGAATAGTATCTAAATCACCTTCTTCATATGCTTGGAGCATTTTTTTAGTTTCAATGTGACCTTGTTCAATAAAATCATGTACAAATTCCTCTATAAGCTCTACAGGTAACGATAAATCATTTGCTGCTGATTCTAATTGAAAATCAAAATGTATAGGTTTTATATCTTCAAGGTAAATTTTACCAAACCCTTGACCAAATGTATTTGGTATGGTTGCTTTTTCACTAAAGCCTTCTTCTACTTTTGTTGTATCTAAAAGTGCTTCATCTGATACATTTGTTGTATCATTTTCAAAGCTTTCTTCTTTTGTTGTTAATCTCGAAAGTGTTTGATAAAATGATTCAACTACATTAGAAAGTTCATTAGATTGTGCCATTGGTATTTGTTCAATGATAGTATTTACTTTTGGCAATTGCAGTACATCTGCTAATTGAGTGAGTGTACCTACAGCAGATAAACGTTCTTTTTCATCCTCACTTTGCAGCTCTTCTTCCAGTGATATAGCTGTGTCAATGTAGTCATTTAGAAATGTTTTATAGTCTTCATTTGAAATACCTATATCTGTACTTACTTCTTGAATATTTATGATGATTGGGCTTGTATCTTCTGAAGATATCTCAGAAGGAGTAAGGTCAAAGAGCTTCTCATGATTAACGATGTCATCATTAGTACTTTCTTCTTTTAAATCAAGTGATAAAGGTTCCTCTTGAGTAGTATTTGAAACTAAACCTTCATTTAGGTTGAGAGTATCTGGATTAATATTTATTTCTTCAGATAACTCTTCTTGAGGTGTTAGATGTATTAAATTTAAGTCACCAAGTATACTGGGTAAACGCACTGAACTTATACTATAAGAGGACGTATGGCTTGATGTAACAATTTGAAGTTCATTTGTTAAGTTTTTATTAAAAGAAATTTCTTCTAATAAAATATTTTTTATTAGATCATCAAGGTCTTGGATATGGAGCGAATGTAAGAGACTTTCGTCAGCAGCAATTATTTGGTCTTTATGATTGGTAATATAATACATGATTTATATAAACCCTTTAAATTATTTTTCTTACGCAGTGCAACCTACTGTTCTAAGTATTGTTTGCACAAGTTTACTAAAACTTTAGTACAGATTTGCTAAAAAGAGCATGAAATTCATATTTTTTAGTAAAAAACTTGAATTGTCCTCTTCTTGTTGTATAAAATTATAGTTAAAAAAAATCAAAAAATGTCAAATATTATGATTAAATCTTCTTTTGAAGGAGGGAAGCTATCTTTTTATTGGTTACTTTTTCGACTTCTTCATAAGACGCATTTTCAATAGCTTCAAATGTACCAAAGTATTGAATTAGCTTTGATACAGTTGCTCTTCCTATACCTTTTTTATTAAGTAGGGAAACCTGTGTATCGTCTTTACGTTTTTTATTTTGATGGTAGGTAATGGCGTATCTGTGTGCTTCATCACGTTGGCGTTGTATCCAGTGTAATCGTTTGTCATTGGGTTTTAGTTCTAGTAGTCCGTTTGGGGTGTAGAGCATATCTTTGGCTGCACCTTTAGCACGGTGAGCTTTGGCATCTAGTTTTTCTTTTGCAATGGCAATGACATCTAGGTTTACATTGGCCTCTTTAAGTAGGGTTCTAGCTAGGTTTAGGTTTGCTTGCCCTCCATCTAGTATCCACAAATCTGGGGCAGGGTTTTCTTTGAATTTTTCTATGCGTCGTGAAAGTAGCTCTTTCATCTGACCATACTCATCTCGTGCGTGAAGTTCATATCTTCTGTAGCTAGACTTGTCCCAACTCCCTTCATCCCATGCTACCATGCCACCTACTGTAGCCACACCCATCATATGTGAGTTGTCAAAGGTTTCTACTCGGTAAGGGATAGTGCTAAGACTAAGTAAATCAGCTACTTTTTGTTCGATGATACTTACTTCTACTTTTTTGCGTAGAAGCTCTTTGCAGTTTTGTAGTGCCAATGAAGCGAGTTTTGCTTTTGGTCCCCGTTGAGGGGTAAGTATTTCTATTTTTTTTGAAAAGCGTGTACTGAGTGTTGATGCAACTTGAGGGTTGTCTTCAAAGGCGTGTGCTGTGAGTACTTGTTGGACGATGTTTGGGGTGTCGATGGTGTAAAATTCTAAAAGTGCTTGCTTGTAGGCTTCATTTTCATCAAAGATATGTGTATGCCTAAAGTAGTTATGTGTGGAAGAAATGATTTTTCCATTACGCATAAACATTTTAACGATGACTCCTCGGTCATCTCCATTTTCTATGGCAAAGATATCAAGGTCAAGTCCATTGGCTAGGTCGATGTTAGAGGAGATGGTAAGCGTTGAGATGGCATCTACTGAATCACGCATGGCGGCAGCCTCTTCATAGCGTTCGTTTAATGCGAGGTTAGTCATTTTTTCTTTTAGGGTACTTATGAGGTGTTTACGTTTCACGATGGAGGTTTTTGCTTGGTTGATTATGTCTTGGTATGCCTCTGGACTTACTTTTGCCTCACAGGGTGCTAGGCACTTTTTGATCTGGTAAAACAAACAGGCTTTACCTTCACGTAAACAAGACTTTTTTTGTACCAAGGGGTAGACTTCATAAAGTGCATCGAGCAAGGCACGTCCACCAGTAGGGAAAGGTCCATAGTAAGTGACATTTTTACCTTTGATAACTTTACGTGTAATCTCAAAACGTGGAAAATCTACAGATTCATCTAGATAGATATAAGGGTACGTTTTGTCATCACGCAATAAGATGTTGTACTTAGGTTTGAGTTGTTTTATGAGGGAGTTTTCTAAGATGAGGGCATCATCTTCTGTTTCTACTACAATGTATTCTAGGTTTACTGCTTCGTGTAACATTTTTAATATACGTGGGCTTTGCGTTTGATTGGGCTTGAATTCTGGGCTAAAACGCCAGTAAGACTTAACTCTATTTTTAAGGTTTTTGGCTTTTCCGACATAAAGAAGCTTCCCTTTTTCATCAAAATACTGGTACACCCCAGCAGAAGACGGAAGGTTTTGAACGACTTGTTTCACTTTACTGCTTCATGAATATGTTTTTTGATTTGTTCAAACTTAGCGATAATCTCTGCATCATCACTTTGTATATCAAAGTCAACGGAAGCCAGTTCATTGTAGTAAGGTACAGTAGAAACATCTTCTTTTTCTTTTTCAACAGGGTGGTACTTAGAGTGAAAGACAACAACTTTTGAGGCACGCATCATTTCACAGTTTTCATCATGGTTAGCAAACTGGGTTAATACGGACTTTAATAAATCTTTATTATAATTAAGTTCCATTTTAAAGCCAGGGTGTGTGACTGCTATAAAGAGTGTCTCATCTTTTATGTAGATGAAAGCGATTGCTTTTTGATATTTGGGTGTGAGAAGTCCTATATATTTCTTATAACACCCCTGTTGCTTTAAAAATTTGAATTGAGGTTGATTGCTAAGATGAGACAAAATACTAGAAGCTTTTTTCATAAAGTGATTATAGCATCTGTTTGCTGTATGGTGTGGGTGGGCTGTGGACATAAAACAAACCCTGTATATGTTGATGAAATAAAAAAGGTTCAGAAATCATGAAGTATGATGTACTCATCATCGGTGCAGGCATCGCAGGATTGTATGCCGCGATGAATATACCCAAAGAAAAAAAGGTATTGGTGGTATGTAAGGACATCCCTTGGGAGTGTAACACTTTTTATGCACAAGGTGGCATGGTCACAGCATTAAATGAAGCAGATATTCCATTACATATAGAAGACACTATGGCAGCAGGTGCTCAACACAACAACAAAGAAGCTGTAGAGATACTTTCTCGTACTTCACTCTACACCACCGCAGACATCATAGAAAAAGGCATGGAGTTTGACAAAGATGACGAGGGAAACATCCTCTATACCAAAGAAGCGGCACACTCAGTAGAACGCATCGTTCATGCAGGAGGGGATGCAACAGGACGGTATATGCACTACTTTATGATGGTGCAAAATATGCATCAACTTCAGAAAAATACCTTAGTGTATGACCTACTTATAGAAGATGGACATTGTTATGGAGTGAAAGCCACAGTCAATTATGAGCCCACAACCATATATGCAGATGATGTCATCATAGCAAGTGGTGGTGTAGGTTCACTCTACGCATACAACACAAACTCACGTACAGTCTCTGCTGACATTCATGGTATTTGTGTTGAGAAAGGCATAGAATTAGCTGACATGGAGTTTATGCAGTTTCACCCTACCGTTTTTGTAGACACTCCTTATGCTAGAAAACTACTTCTCACTGAAGCACTGAGAGGTGAGGGTGCTCACATAGTAGATGATGAGGGCAAACGTTTTTTGTTTGACTATGATGACAGAGGAGAGCTAGCAAGCCGTGACATTGTCTCTCGTGGTATCTTTGACTATAAGCGTAAAACGGGCAAGCAGGCGTATTTGGATTTTTCCATGTTTGAGGAGAAGTGGTTTGTGGAACGTTTCCCTAACATCACACGTACCTTTGCTTCTATAGGGTACAATTTTCCTAAAGACAGAGCACCCATATCGCCTGCATTTCACTACGCAAATGGTGGCATCAAGTGTGATACTTCTGGTTGCATACCAGGCATAGAAAACCTTTATGTTATAGGTGAGGCAGCACGCACAGGTGTGCATGGTGCCAATCGTTTGGCATCTAATTCTTTACTTGAAGGTGTAGTCTTTGCTAAGCGAGCCGTAGAGCATCTTTTAGCCAAAGAGAAAAAAGCAGTAAAAACACCTACTTTTGAGAAAGACTACGGGAATATTTTGCATAAAGAAAATGATAAAATCTATAAACAAAAACTTCGTCAAATCATGTGGGAAGATATAGGGATTATCAGAACTACTAAAAGTTTGCATGAAGCTAAAAATCTTATCTATGATATGAAAAATAAAGAGATAGGAAGACTCCTAGAACTTAGGCTAAATACTGCGTCAGCTATAGTAGATGCAGCACTGGCAAGAACTAAATCTTTAGGTTCGCATTATATTGAACCCTCTGCCTAACCTAGGCATTTACAACATCACTAGCTTTTGTCTAGGCTATTTGGAGGGTTCAATTTACGTAAAGACTTTTAATCATAGACATTGTATAATCATGGTAATTTTTCTACAAGGCATAAAAATCATGAAACAAGTACCCATCCTAGTCCTCGACTTTGGTTCACAATATACACAACTCATCGCAAGAAAACTTAGAGAATCAGGAGTATACTGTGAAGTAGTTCCATACCGTGAAAACATAGTAGATATCAAAGCACGTAAACCTCAAGGTATCATCCTCTCAGGTGGCCCTGCTTCTGTGTATGCAGAAGATGCGTATAAGCCAGATGAAGAGTTATGGTCTTTAGGGCTTCCTATTATGGGTATTTGTTATGGTATGCAGTTGATGACGCAGCGTTATGGTGGGGAAGTGGTATCGGCTGACCATCATGAGTATGGTAAGGCAAAACTTAGCATCACTGATTGTGCAATTTTCACAGGTATGAGTAACGATGAGACGGTATGGATGAGCCATGGAGACAAAGCCACAAGAATCCCTGATGGATTTGAAGTCATCGGTACTTCTGAGAACTCTCCGTATGCTGCCATAGCAAATGTAGAACAAAAACTCTATGCTTTTCAGTTTCATCCTGAAGTGCATCACTCAGTAGAGGGTACAAAACTTCTGAAGAACTTTGCCAAACACATTTGTGGTTGTGACAGCACTTGGAATATGGGTGGCTTTGCTAAAGAGAAAATAGCAACTATAAAAGCACAAGTAGGGGACAAAAAAGTCCTTTGTGGTGTGAGTGGAGGCGTTGACTCTTCGGTAGTGGCTGCCATGCTTCATGAAGCGTTACCAAAAGAGCAAATCATCTGTGTGTTTGTAGACCAAGGACTGCTTCGTAAAAATGAAGTAGAAGATGTGCAAAACATGTTTAAGATGCTAGACATGAACCTCATAACTATATCTGCAAAAGCTGAGTTCATGGCAGTACTTAAAGATGTGTCAGACCCAGAGACAAAACGTAAAGCCATCGGCGAAAAGTTCATAGAAATTTTTGACATAGAAGCTAAAAAGCATACAGATGTAGCGTTTTTAGCCCAAGGTACACTCTACACGGATGTGATAGAATCAGTGTCTGTTAAAGGTCCATCTAAGACCATAAAGTCTCACCACAACGTAGGTGGACTTCCAGACTGGATGACTTTTGAACTGGTAGAACCATTACGAGAAATTTTTAAAGACGAGGTACGTAAACTAGGACTAGAACTAGGACTTCCAAAAGACATGATAGGAAGACACCCTTTCCCTGGCCCTGGACTTGCCATACGTACCATGGGTGCAGTCACAGAAGAGGGACTACACCTCATAAGAGAGTCAGACGCCATCATGCAAGAAGAGCTCAAAGCCACAGGCTACTACGACAAAGTATGGCAAGCTTTCACTGTGCTACTTAACGTACAGTCTGTAGGTGTGATGGGTGACAACCGAACGTACGACAACACCGTATGTATCCGTATGGTAGAGTCTGTAGATGGTATGACAGCTACCTTTGCTCATGTACCACATGATGTGTTAGAGGGTATGAGCCGTAGAATTATCAATGAAATAGATGGAATCAATAGAGTGGTGTATGATATATCTTCTAAACCACCTGCTACTATTGAGTGGGAATAGAGTATGTGTATACCCCAATATTATAAATATCTTTCTCTAGCAATTATAGTAGGCACATTGGTAATACTTGCAGTGTTTTATAATAGAATATTTTATTTTATTCCTATTTTTGTTTTCGCTATTGCTTGGAGTCGTATCTGCTGTAAAAAATGTAATGAGCCTATCTTAAAAACAACAAATGGTTGGTACCTTTTTACAATGAGAAGCACGTGTCGTCATTGTGGACACAATACATTACTATGTGATAATGAAGAGTGAGAAACTAAAACTTTTAGCTTCAGTTATTATGGCTATTGCATTTATATTATTTATCTATGGCGTATTTAAAGTATTGGGTATAGTAGGTAGAACACAAGTTGGTACTAATGAAGGTGTATATACATCGTATGTAACTACTTCACAAGAGATACAAGACAAAGCGAAAAAACTGACTCTTCTGTGTCAATCAAAGCTTTGTAAAGTGCAAAGCCTACTTAATTTCGCAAGTAATATACCCTACAAAACCAATACCTTTCAAAAAAAATCACCTCAAAAAATCATACAAGAAAACTTTGGTGATTGTGATGATAAAAGTAATATGCTTATTTCCATGCTTCACGCTTTAGAGATAGAGGCCTATTTTGTTTTAGTGCCTAAACATATTTTTGTGATTGTGGCATTGGAGGATAAACATTTGTCTCAAACAAAAGGACTGTGGGTGAATGACAAAAAGTATTATATCCTTGAGAGCACAGCAAAGGACTCAATGGTTGGATTTCCTTTAAAGTATGATTTAGATGAGATTGATGTAATTATCGAGCCATTTTTAAACAGTAAAATAAAGATACACACACTTGAGTACAAACTTTAGTCACTATGACTAAAGTTGTTTAGAATAGATTAATGATTCTTGGTTATAATCGCGTCTATATTAAAATGAACAAAGGATATACTTATGGCAAAACATCAGTTTCAAACAGAAATAGGACAGCTACTTAAGCTTATGACACACTCTCTTTACTCAAACAAAGAGATATTTATAAGAGAGCTTATCTCAAATTCTAGTGATGCGATAGACAAATTTAACTATCTTTCTTTAACAGATGAAAAGTTTAAAGAAGAAAAGTGGTCTGGTCAAGTGTTTATGAAGCTTGACAAAGAAGACAATTCATTGACCATTGGCGACAATGGTATAGGTATGAATGAATCAGACTTGATGGACAATTTAGGAACCATAGCGAAGTCTGGTACGAAAGCATTTATGGAAAATCTTACAGGGGATGCTAAAAAAGATTCAAACCTTATAGGTCAGTTTGGTGTTGGGTTTTACTCTGTATTTATGGTAGCTGATCGTGTTGATGTTATTTCTAAAAAAGCAGGTGAAGACCAAGCGTATAAATTTACAACAGACGGATCTGGTGAATATGAAGTGACACCTGTGACGAAAGAATCTCACGGTACTGTGATTTACATCAAACTTAAAGACGAAGAAAAAGAATTTTTAGAAAAAGTACGTATTCAAACAATAGTAAAAAAATACTCGAATCACATCGCGTATCCTATCATGTTAAATTACTCAGAAGAAGTAACAGAAGGTGAGGGTGATGCCAAAACGACTAAGATGGAAAACAAAACAGAGCAGATTAATGCTGCTACTGCACTGTGGACACTCTCTAAATCTGAACTTAAAAAAGAGGATTATATAGAGTTTTACCAGACCATAGGACATGACTCTGAAGAGCCACTGACTTACTTACATAACAGGGTAGAAGGTTCACAAGAGTTTACCACACTTTTTTACATCCCTAGAACGGCACCTGTAGACATGTACAGACCAGACTTCACACCAGGTGTTAAACTGTATGTAAAGCGTGTGTTCATTACGGATGATGATAAAGAGTTATTGCCTATGTATTTACGTTTTACAAAAGGCATCATGGATTCAGAAGATTTACCTCTAAATGTAAGCCGTGAACTACTTCAAGATAATAAAGTTTTAGCAAATATGAAACAACATTCTGTGAAGAAAATACTCCAAGCCATTAAAAAATTGACAGGAGAAGATGAAATACAATTTACAAGCCAGTATAATAAGATGATGAAAGAAGGAATCTTTACGGATCATGTCAACAAAGAATTGCTTTTAGACATCGTAAAATATAAGTCTTCCACTGAAGAAGGTATGGTAAGTTTAGAAAGTTATGTATCTCGTGCAGATTCTGAACAGAAAGTGATCTACTACCTTTTAGGTGATGATGAAAAAGTAATGAGAAATTCACCATTACTTGAAGCATACAAAAAATCAAACATTGAAGTTCTTCTTATGGATGACAAAGATGAAGATGGCATCGTTACACCTATGATAGAGAAGTACAAAGAATGGGAGTTTAAAGATATTACAGCTATCTCTGCTCCTGATTCTAAAACAGAAGAAGAAAAAGAAGAAATAGAAAAAGAATTTAAGAGATTAACTGACAAGATAAAAGAAGTGTTAGGTGAAGAGATAAAAGCAGTAAAAACATCTACACGACTTACTTCAAGTCCGTCATGTGTGATTAAAGATCCAGATGATCCTATGGTAGCGATGGCTGGTATTTTTGCACAAATGGGTCAAGCCATGCCAGAAGCAAAAATGATATTAGAGATTAATCCAGAACATGAGATGATTAAAAAGTTAAATACACTAGAAGATGAAGAACTTTTTGCAGAAGTTTCATGGATATTGCTTGATGGAGCTAAACTTTCAGAAGGTTTAGAGCCTAAAGACAAGGGAGCATTTGCTTCTCGTATTGCTTCATTAGCAACGAAGGCATTGTAAAAATAAGAGTATCTGTATCTTTAAAAGAAGATACAGATACTTTAACTAACTAGATAAGAGTTATAAATTCTTGAAGTGGCATAGGCTTATAGGCATGATACCCTTGATAATAATCACAACCCATTTCATCAAGCTGTGCTAATGTTTCTTTATCCTCTACACCCTCCGCTAAAACTTGATAGTGGAACTTCTTTGCGATAGAAACAACAGACTCAACAATCATAGCATCACCTTCATTTTCTTTCATATTAAATACAAATGATTGGTCAATCTTAATGGTATTGACGGGTAAT
Organism: Sulfurovum sp.; assembly: GCA_021647715.1. Taxonomy (GTDB): domain Bacteria; phylum Campylobacterota; class Campylobacteria; order Campylobacterales; family Sulfurovaceae; genus Sulfurovum. The sequence goes on along the minus strand of JAKIUE010000012.1, from coordinate 14,003 downwards.
TGTTTGAGGTACGCTAAAGAGGAATATCCTGTACCGAAATCATCAATAGAGAGTGTAAATCCAAAGGCTTTGAGCTCTTTCATCTTCTGAATTGCATCATTAATATTTTTCATGACATCACTCTCTGTAATCTCTAACTCAATCCACTCAGGTTTTACTTTATGTTTACTTACTAAGAGCATGAGTTTATCTACAAAATTTGGTTGTAAGAAGTGAATGGTACTTACATTTATAGCAATATGACTGAGAGGAAAAGTGTCATATTTTAAACTCATAATTTTAAGGTCACTGAGTACTTTTTCAAAAATCCATTCTTCTAACTTTATAATAATACCACTCTCTTCAGCAATGGGAATAAATTTGTCAGGGGGTATCATTCCTTTTGTTGCATGATCCCATCTTACCAGTGCTTCTGCACCTACAAGTTTACTGTTTGAACAATCTTGTTGTGGCTGATAATACATCATAAACTCATTATTCTTAATCGCTTTATGTATATCATTTTCAATGGAAAGTTGTTCTTCTACATGGGTAGTCATGCCACTTTGGTAAAAGAGACTTGACCCTTTAGCTGCAGTTTTTGCTTGATACATAGCAGTTTCTGCTCGTTTAAGTAAGTCATAGGCTGAGGCAGAGCTATTGTTAAAGAGAACAGTGCCTATAGTAAAACTAAGATGATATTCTTCTCCAACTAAATTTAAAGGTTGCATAAATTGATTTTTTAATGATACTATAAATTCTTTGGACTTTTCTTGAGAAGCCACTTCTTCTTTGTTTAGGTAAGGTAATAAAATAACAAATTGATTACCAGAAATTCGTGCAAATGTTTCTGAATCAGTGATTACTTTATCAATACGTTGCACCACTTGTTTGAGTACATGATCTCCTACATCATGACCATAGGTTTCATTTACTTTTTTAAAGTTATCAATATCTAGAAATAGAAGCGCCGCATAGCTTTCCTCATTTGGTTTTTTTAGCATAAAACCTTTAAGCTCATCCATTAGTAATGTACGGTTTGGTATGTTGGTGAGCATGTCATAAAAGGCATTACGAACCATTTCATCTCTTGCTGTAACTTCATTGGTAATATCATTTACAATTGTAATACCTCCTGCAATCTCTCCATCAGAATCTAACATAGGCACAGTAGAAAGTTTTACATAGCTATTTATATTTGCATCTAGGACTTCAAAAGGACCACGATAATTTCCAGTTCTACCATCAAAAACTTCTTGATGTGCTTGACGTACAAGTTCATTATCTATACCTTGTAAAACTTTATATAACAGGAGGGCTTTATCATTTACTTTATTCATTTGCATAAAGTGTGTGTTTACATCTTGTAGCTCAAACTTTTTATTGTAGTAATATATGCCAACAGGAGCACGTTCAAAGAGAGAAAAGAACCGTTCTTTGAGCTTGTCATGGCTATGTTTAATACTTATGAAATCTTGACGACTATAAAGAGAATTATTGATTATCTTTCCATAATAGTTTGCAACAAGAATCATAATTAAAACCAAGGCGAGTACCGCATATGCTATCTTTTGGTATAAAGCATCATCCATGTTAAAAAGACGTATAATAAGAGGCGAATAGGTAGCTAAAACATAGGTTAAGAGTAAGTCTTTTTTCGAAGCAAGTACACCCATAGCTGAAAAGCCTATTGCAAACAAAAAGAGCATGACTATCATTTGGTTCATTAACCCTGACTCTGGAAAAATTAAAAATGCAGCACTTCCCCAAATAATACCATTAAGAAGAATATTTGTATAATATTTATCTAACCAAATATTTGCATCTTTTAGTTTATTTTCTTCTGTTTCATTTTTAAATTGATAATAGTGGTAAGCCTGATAGAAAAACATGACAACAGATACAAGTAACCAAGTACCTAGAGCGTCCATCGGGACAAGGTTAATTTGCATAGCAGATAAAAGCAAGGCACCAAGGAGATTACCAAGTAGCATTACGGGAAGTGAAATATAATAAAAACTCAATTTATCGTAGATTAAACGATTTTCTAAAGAAATCGTCTCATTGTCTATTGCATTTCCCATGTCTTGTGTTTGTTCGTTTGTATCCATTATAATTATCCCATTTTATGTCTAGTTATTTATTCTAATTAAGCCTAATATCATATACTAACCATACAATATAAAATATGCAATGAATACTATACCATAAGTATGATTATATTAATCAATATTTTTTTGATAAAATGTAGGATTAAGACAGGTTATTGACATAGTTACTATAAAATATTTTATGATTCAAGGATTACAGTGAACGAACAAAATTCTCCACAAAAGCAAGCTACGATAGTTTCTTCTTCTGTCGCAATGTTTCTTGTTATTTTAAAATTAATTATTGGTATACTGAGTGGTTCTATTGCAGTTTTAGCATCAGCTATTGATTCAATTTTAGATATGGCCGTATCAGTATTTAACTATTTTGCTATCAAAAAAGCAGAAGAAAACCCTAGTGAAGAATATCAGTATGGAAAAGGGAAAATTCAAGCTATTGCTGCAGTCATTGAAGGTACTATTATCTCAATATCAGGAGTATTTATTATTTATGTGGGTGTAAATAAGTTATTAGAGGAAAGTCAAACTACATTGCTTATTCCTTCTATCATAGCGATGAGTATTTCTATAGTTATTACATATTTTTTAGTGCAATACCTATCAAAAGTTGCAAATGAAACAGACAATTTGGTCATAAAAGCAGATGCATTACATTATAAAACTGATCTTTGGTCAAATGCTGCAGTATTGGTTGCCTTGGTCTTGGTCTATTTTACAAAACTTGATTGGATTGATGCACTTTTTGGCATAGGTATAGGGATTTATATTATCTACTCTTCGTATGAAATAATAGTAGAAGGGATAGGTATTTTACTCGATCGTGCATTCGATACAGAGATGGTTAGAAAAATTGGTGAGATTATCTCTACGCACCCTGAGGTAACATCATACCATTGGCTTCGTACACGTACGGATGGCACAACAAATTTTGTTGAGTTTCATATGGTTTTACGACCCAATATGCTTTTACTTGAAGCACACCGCATTGCAGATGAAGTAGAAGATGAAATAAGAACATTAGATAGACGGAAACGTTGGCTTATTACACCACATTTTGACCCTTATGACGATGAAGCTGTAAATGAAGTGATGATTCATGGAAAAAAATTGGGTAAATTGATTGAAAAAGATGACTAAATGATTTATCTACTTTCACCTGAAGCACATGAGAATTGTATTCATCTTCCTATGATTAAGTTTCAGATGCTTAAAAAAGATATTATATTTGATGCCTATGATTTGTTAATATTTACTTCAAAACAAGCAGTTATATGTATAGAAAAAATAAATAATCATTGGAAAAATACACCTTGTATTGCTATTGGTAATGCTACAGCACAGCTGATAGAAAAACTAGGTGGTACAGTCTTATATAAATCAGAAAAATTCTATGCGAAAACTTTAAATGAAGAGATAGTAAAAAACTTTAAAAATAAAAATATTTTATATTTGCGTCCAAAAGTCATATCTTTTGACAGTCAAGAATTTTTAGCATCAAAAGATATAGAACTTAAAGAAAAGATTATTTATGAAACTTCATGTATTACATATAGTGAAGAAAAAAGACCTAAGAAAAATGCCATCATTATTTTTACTTCACCTTCAACCATCAAGTGCTTTTTAAATAATTTTGGATGGGATGAAAGTTATCGAGCCGTAGTTATTGGAGAAGTGACAAAAAAACATTTACCCAAAAATGCATGGGTACTTGTTGCAGATGAACCATCTATTGAGTCATGTATAAAAAAGGCAAAATCACTTATTTAAGCCTAAGTATAATTCCAAATAGGCTATAATTTACCTAACCTAGGTGATGCGACTACTGTATTTGGGGTCCAACATTAATCTTAGTGGGACATGTAGTCTCTTGGTGTGTGGCAGATTTCGCTTGAGTGTCTTAAGTTGATACGAGAAATTAGCCCCTAAAGAGGGACTCTCTCCTACACCGTTGGCTATTTAGGGCCGACTCACACAGAACGCTCACCCGGGCTCATTAGTTATTGTCATTGCACGCATAGGACTTTGTAAAGTTTATCGACGAATGGAAAAGTTCGCCTCAAATCTTTCCAAAATCCTCTACGCACAAGCGCAACAACTACTGAGAAATATCCTTACAGAAAGATAGTATTGTAAATAGAGAATATTCATTTTCTAATTTCTAATTTCTAATTTTTAATTTTTTCGGAGAAAACATATGAATGTATTGATTTTAGGTTCAGGCGGTAGAGAGTATTCTATAGGTCTAGCACTGAGTAAAGATGATAATGTTGAGAAGATTTATTTTGCTCCAGGTAATGGTGCTACAGATACCTTAGGTGAGAATCTAGATATTGCGGATTTTTCTAAACTCGCTGACTTTGTTGAAAAAAACAGTGTGGATTTAACCATAGTAGGTCCAGAGGGACCTTTGGTGGAGGGCGTTGTAGATGTATTTGAGGCAAGAGGTTTAACTATCTTTGGCCCTAGCGCAAAAGCGGCTCAATTAGAAGGCTCTAAAATCTTTATGAAAAACTTTTTGGCTAGGCATAATGTACCAACAGCTGCATATATAGAGACAGACTCTTTGCAAGATGCCTATAAGTTTATCAAAACACTCGAAGTTCCTATTGTGGTAAAAGCCGATGGCTTATGTGGTGGAAAAGGTGTTATCATCGCACAAAGCCATGATGAAGCAAAAAAATCAGCTGAACAAATGCTTTTAGGAAATTCATTTGGAGATGCAGGAACTAGCATAGTTATTGAAGAATTTTTAGACGGCTATGAACTTTCTGTATTTGCTATATGTGACGGAAAAGATTATGTGGTGCTACCTGCAGCACAAGACCATAAAAAACTTCTCAATGGTGATGAAGGCCTAAATACCGGAGGTATGGGAGCTTATGCACCTACACCACTTGTGAATGATGAGATATATCGTAAATTAAACGAAAGAGTGATAGAACCAACACTTAAAGGTATGAAAGAAGAGGGGATGCCTTTTACTGGTGTACTTTTTATAGGTGTAATGGTAGTCAATGATGAACCTATCATCTTAGAATATAATGTACGTTTTGGTGACCCAGAGTGTGAAGTACTTATGCCTTTACTTAAGTCTCCTGCTTCTGAACTTTTTTACAAGGCAGCTACTGGTGAATTGAGAAATGCGAAGATAGAGTTTCATGATAAGTATGCAGTGGGTGTGGTTATGGCATCAAAAGGTTATCCGTATAAAAGTTCACCTATGGCAGAAATCATTGTTGATGATATCTATCATGAAGAACTAAATGTTAATGCACATATCTCTTATGCAGGGGTAACACGGGCAGATGCAGGGACAGATGATGGAAAGCTTTATGCAAGTGGTGGAAGAGTCCTAGTGTGTGTAGGCGTAGGTGACAGTATAGCGCAAGCACAAAAACGTGCATATATGCTTGTGGGACAAGTACATTTTGTAGGTAAGCAGTGTCGTACTGACATAGCTTATCAGGTACTGTAGGAAATATGCATATGAACCCAGTCGCAAGTACACAAAAAAGAGTTTTGGCCTTTGTTATTGATGATTTAGTGATTGCACTTTTATTGCTTATTATTTTTTATGAGCAACTGATAGAGATTGCTTCACCTTTATCGGGCACAATGACAGCAGAGTCTATGGAGATATTTCAAAATGCAATGCAGCAATTTTCTGTAAATAACCTTGTACTTATTCTTGCACTTAAAGTACTGTATCATACGATTTTCATCTGGCAAAATGGCATGACACTAGGAAAGTATTTTATGAAAATAAGGGTTATTTCCTTAGAAACAGAAGAAAACCTGACACTAGGTAAATCTTTTTTACGGGCACTCCTTCGTATTGTAAGTGAAGTAGTATTTTATCTAGGGTTTCTTTTAGCATTCTTTTTACCATTAAAGCAAACATTGCATGATAAATTGTCACATTGTGTTGTGGTAGATGCATAGATTTTTTTATTTTTTTATTTTTTTATTTTCTATAAATAACTCTTTGTTATTGGCAGAAGATGAAGAAAAAACACAAAATAAAAAGATAGAAGTCACTGCAAAAACAATAGAATCTACAAAAGACGTAGTTACCGCTAGTGAAGGTGTGGTAGTGTATTACGACAATTCGGTGATTAAAGCCACCAAAGCTATATATAATAGAAATACTAAACTCCTTAAATTAGACGGTAATATAGAAATGATAGGGTATCAAGGTACTAAAGAACATTCTTCTCATATGGAGATTTATACAGACAGTAAAGAAATACGTTTTGAAAAATTATTTTTTTCTAGTGATAATGATGTGTGGCTTTTTACTGACCATGCCCATAGAGTTGATGGAAATTATACTTTTGGGAGAAGTATCTTCTCATCTTGTGAAGTAGATAATCCTTTGTGGACCATGGATTTTGACCATGCCATATATGACAGTAAAGAAAAATATATGAAAGTATTTGATGCTAAAGTATCATTTTTAGACGTCCCTTTTTTCTACACACCATACTTGGCATTCACGACACATAACAAAAGGAGTTCAGGATTACTTTTCCCCGAATTGGGATATTCTGCGTTAGAGGGATTTTTGTATGAACAGCCTGTTTTTTGGGCGATTACAGATAGTATGGATTTAGAGTTTAACCCACAATTACGTACATCTCGTTCTGTAGGAATGTATTCAACATTTCGTTTTGCAGATTCTGCACATTCATCGGGTAAAGTGCGTATGGGATATTTTAAAGATACTCAAAGGTATGCCACTGAGGAGAATCTCCCAAATGACAGTCACTATGGGCTAGAATTTAATTATGCATCTTCACAAGTCTTTCAGAAAAATTTACCTATAGGATTTACAGATGGACTTTACGTGAATACTACTTTTTTAAATGATATTGACTATATAAATTTACAAAAAGATAAATTAATTCATTTTGGACTTACCCCTTTACAAGAGTCACGTGTGAATTATTTTGCATATAGTGATGCTTATTATTTTGGTTTGAATGCAAAGTATTTTATCGATACAAGAAATGCTGTAGATAAAGATAAAACTTTGCAGATTTTACCATCATTGCAAGCACATAAATATTTAACCCATTTTCTTTTTGACAATTTAACTTATAGTGTTGACTTTAAAATAAACAACCTTCATCGAGAAGAAGGTGTGACTATGCGTCAAGCAGAGTTTCGTATTCCTTTGGAATTTACCACATCTTTTTTTGATGACTTTTTAAATGTGTCATTAGGAGAAGAGTTTTTTTATAGTAAATACTTTTTTAACAATGGGACATTTGTACATGATGCGTTTAAATACTATAGTAATATCCATAAAGTAAAAATTTTCACAGATTTAGTTAAAAAATTTGATACGTTTATGCATGTATTCCAACCATCAATTTCGTATATAAAGCCAGGAAATGAGACGCAGTCTCCTGTTGGGTTTAGTCTACTTAAAGAAGAACAAAAAGAACTTTTTGCAGTAGGTTTACCGCAAGAACAGTATGACTTATCATTAAGCCAGTATTTTTATGATCATTCAATGAACTTAAAATTTTACCAGAGATTTTCTCAGAAATATTACAGAAATAAAAAACATAAGTTAGCAGATATGACTAATGAAATGCAGTACAATTGGAAACAGTGGAGTGCTTATCATAACTTTGTCTATTCACATGAATTTGATAAGGTTCGTGAATCATCTGCACGTATTAGTTTAATAAAACCAGAGTATAACTTCTCTCTAGGGCATACATATAAACAAGTTTTACCAGATTTACCTTATGTAAGTGAAGCAAATGATTTTGATTTTTCTTTTGGCTATACCTATAATGAACAAATTTCTTTACATGGAGGATTGACGTATAATTTGGATGAAGCCTCAAGTAAACAGTGGCGTTTTGGTGGTGCTTATCATCGTGATTGTTGGCGAGTAGATGCTTCTATAAGACAAGATATTACGCCTAGACCATCAGGGTTTACCAAAGATAATACGTATTATCTACAGTTTCAATTTATACCTTTTGGTGGTGTAAGTAGTGGAGACAGTAAGTGATGCTAAGTCCAAATGAAGAGATAGACAGAGCGTTAGATATTTTAGCTTTACCTAAACTAATAACAAAAGAAGATATAAAAAGGCAGTATCACTTTCTTGCTAAAAAAAACCACCCTGATATAGGTGGGGATGCATTACAAATGGAACAACTTAATAGTGCTTATACATTACTGATGAAATATATAGAAGAGTTTCGTTATACTTTTGATGAAGAAGAAGTCTCTAAACAATTCCCAGGAGCAGACCATGCTAAAAGATACAAATAGTTCTCATTATTTTGAAGATAGAAATGATGCAGCTACACAACTTATTGATACTTTACCTTTTGAGTTACTTTTAGAAAATGAAGTAGTGGTCATCGGAGTGAGCGAGGGGGGTGTTTATTTTGCAGACAAAATTGCCAACAAAATGAATGCACAAATGGACATTTTACTTACCGAAGCTATTTTTGCCCCCAATAATCCAGAATTAGCTATTGCAATGATTTCTGAGACGGATGAAGTAGTATTACATAAAGCACTTGTGGATGCATTTGAAATTTCCGAAGATTATGTCTACAGTGAAGCAAAAAGAAAATATGAAGATGAAGTGCTTGCCTATGTCTATAAATACCGTAAAGGGGGTGACTTGGTTTCTTTAGAGGGTAAAGATGTTGTACTCGCGGATGAATGTATAGAAACAGGGCTTACTATGATGGTAGCATTAAAATCTGTTCTAGCCAGAGGTGCTAAAAATATTTATATAGCAACGCCAATCTTGGATCAAGGAGTCTACCAAAACCTTTTAAATGTTTGTGATGGTGTTTATTGTCCTCATAAGATACAAGACTATATTTCGATAGAATACTATTACAAAAATTTTGAGCCACTTACTTTTGAAGAGATTGAAGAGATTGTTGAAGCACAAATGAAAAAAAATAAAAATACTAAAGAACCCCAAAAGGATAGTGATACAAATGAGTGAGAAAATTATAGAGATTAATATAAATAATTTAGAAGAGAAATATGCCTTTGATAAAGTGGCTAAGCAAGCATCTGGTGCAGTCATGTACACACAAGGCAAAGCAGTGCTTATCGCTGCCGTTGCTATAGATGAAAAGTCTGTGGATGAAGATTTTTTACCGCTAACTGTACAATATATAGAAAAATCTTACGCAGCAGCTAAAATTCCTGGAGGGTTTATAAAAAGAGAGACAAAACCTGGAGATTTTGAGACACTGACTTCGCGTATCATAGATCGTTCTCTGCGTCCACTTTTCCCACAGGGATTCCATTATCCTGTGACTATCACGGTAACCGTAGTAAGTGCAGATGAAAATGTAGATTTACAAGTGGCCGCTCTTCACGCAGCAAATGCAGCACTTTTTGTTTCTGATATCCCTGTATCTAAGTCCATTGCCGCAGTACGTGTAGGGACAGAGGGTGATGAGTTGGTGATTAACCCAACACTTACGCAACAAGAGAAATCTGAACTTGATTTATTGGTTGTTGGTTCTGGTTCAGATGCAGTGATGATAGAAATGCGTACATTAAGTTCTAAAACACAAGAAGGGCAGTCTGCAAATGAATTTTCCGAAGAAGCACTCGTAGACGTTATTGCTATGGCTCTTGAGTCTATTGAGAAAGCTAGTACAGAATTTGAAGTAGAATTCTCGCCTATGGCAAGAGAAGCTTTGGTATTGGAGATGTCCGAAGATAAGATAGATGCAACACTTTATACGATGATTGAAACCAAGTATAGCAAAGAGGTTGAAAAAGCTATTGCGCATATGGCAAAATCTGAACGTTCTTCTGAGCTTAAAAAAATACGTGCTAGCATTTTAGAAGAGTTGAAAAATGAAGGTGAAGAGGCAGATAAAGGTTTAGTTACCAAAGTACTTGAAAGATATAAAGCAACAGTAGTACGTGCAATGATACTCGATAAAAATATCCGTGCAGATGGAAGGGCATTAGATGAGGTAAGAGCTATAAATATAGAAACAAATCTACTTCCATCAGTACATGGTTCATGTCTTTTTACGCGTGGTCAGACTCAAGCACTCGTCACTGTGACACTTGGAGATAAAAAAGATGCACAAATGTATGAGCTTATCACTGCACAAAATTCTCTGTCTGAAAAGTTTATGGTGCACTATAATTTTCCAGGGTACAGCGTAGGTGAAGCTAAGTACATAGGTGCACCAGGCAGAAGAGAATTAGGACATGGTAATCTTGGAAAACGTGCAATGGAGCCTACACTACCTTTAGACTATGATGGGAGTATCCGCATGGTATCTGAGATTTTAGAGTCCAATGGTTCTTCTTCTATGGCTACCATTTGTGGTGGTTCTTTGGCCTTACGTGCTGCTGAAATTCAAACAACCGCATTGGTTGCAGGCATTGCCATGGGACTGGTGACAGATGGATCTAAATATGCTGTTCTTACAGACATTATGGGACTTGAAGATCATGATGGTGATATGGACTTTAAGGTTGCGGGAACAGCAAATGGTATCACAGCACTGCAGATGGATATAAAGCTTGGTGGTATAGAGATGGCAGTGTTAAAAGATGCTTTACTACAAGCCAGTAAAGGAAAAAATCATATTCTAGAATTGATGGAAGAAGCTGCTAAAGAGATACAATCGAGTGCAGCCCTACCAAGCACTGAAAACTTTAGTATCCATCCTTCAAAGATAGTTGACATTATAGGTAAAGCAGGGGCAACCATACGCGAAATCATAGAAAAATTTGAAGTAAGTATTGATCTGGATCGTGATGTAGGTGGTGTAAAAGTCTCTGGTGGGGACAAAGATAAGGTTGCAGCTGCTAAAGCACACATAGAAGGCATAGCTTCAACTCCTGTTAAAAAACAGATGGAGTACAAAGTCGGTGAATCTTATGAGGGTAAGGTCAAACGTATCGTAGACTTTGGTCTTTTTGTGGAGATGCCAGATGGTTTTGATGCCTTACTCCATGTTTCTAAAGTAGCAAAAGAGCGTGTCAATAATCTCTCAGAACGTTATGATGAGGGTGATGCTATCACTGTAGTTGTGATGGAGCAAAATGGTAAGAAGGTGGAGTTGGCAACACCTGAGTTTTTAGCATAATGGTACAAAATACAGAAGTAAGTAGAGAGACTATGGTAGAAAAAATAGAAGAAATAACCAAAGATAAAAATTATGCATTTCCTTGGGGATTTAACCTAGGAAATTTACGCAATGAAAATGAGAGTATCCCTTTATACACAGGGACTAATGATGGGGGTTTTTGCTTATTATATGACAAAGCTTCCGAACCTAAAGCAGATGACTTATTAGAGAGTCTTTGCTTAGAATTACTCTCCACTATGCCACATGGTTCTTTGAAAGTAGACATGTTAGACTTTGGTAAAAAGAAATTTTATTCATTATCACCTTTGCAAAATGTTGAATTATTTGAAGTTGCATTTACCTCTCAGACGATATTATCGCTTTTTGAAAGACTTGAAAATACAATAATCTCTCGACATAATGAGCTATTATGTTGCAATAGACCAAGTATTAGCGATCATAATCAAATGTCAAAACTAAAACAGACGTATCATTTAGTACTGATGAACTTAAAAAACTTTCCTACAGAAGAGATTGAAGAAAGACGTATTCAAAACTTTGTTGAGTCTGCAAGTCATGCGGGTGTGTATGTAATAGCTTTTGGATACCACGAGATAGAACAAAGTGAAAATAAAAATGTACAAATTATTTTAAATTATTTTAAAACATTAAGAGCAGCAGAAGGTATGTTTGAAATAGATAAAGAGATTTTTGAATTTACAGAACTTTTAGAAGACCATACCTTTGAAGCATTGAGTCTTGATAAGGGTCTTTTGCTTCAAACTATATTTTCCAATGCAGATTTAGAAAGTATGATGGATCCTGAAAATATAAAACTAGAAACTGATACAAAAGTTTAATGCATATTTAGCTATAATTTTGCGTTTCTAAAAGTGATAAGTAGGGAAACAGCTTGCATTTATGTGGTTGTTGGCAATGGTGACATTGTTTACGCTATCCGAACAGACTTTAAAAACAAATTTATAGTCGAAGAGACTTTAACTCTATTAAATATAAGGATATTAAAATGAAAAAGTTTTTCTTACTTTTCTTAGCACTTGGTGCTGTTGCATTTGCTGGTGAAGCAGATGGTGAATCTATGATTAAAGCATACTCAGTAGTTGCTGCTGGTGTTGGTCTTGGTCTTGCTGCTCTTGGTGGAGCTATCGGTATGGGTCACACAGCGGCTGCTACTATTGCAGGTACTGCACGTAACCCAGGTCTTGGTGGTAAACTAATGACTACAATGTTTATTGCACTAGCAATGATTGAAGCGCAAGTTATCTATACACTAGTAATTGCACTTATCGCACTTTATGCGAATCCTTTCCTTGGATAGGACGTAACAGAGCAAAGCTCTTCATTCAACTAGTTGAATGAAGAGTCTTAAGGTTTTGAGAAATTATTTTTACAGCCTTTTTAAATACCTCAGTTTTAAGTTCTATAGTACTTTAACTATATATCTACATTTTGCGCACGTGGTGGAACGGTAGACACGCAGGCTTGAGGGGCTTGTGCTTCGCGGCGTGGAGGTTCAAATCCTCTCGTGCGCACCATTTATGATATTTTGAATCAAACTATTTTTTATTTCCTCCTATTTTATCTATTATTAAGTAGAAAATATTCCTATCTTAGTTTTCAAGTATACGTTTACCATTAGCACAGTATTACCAAACATACATAATCTTACTTTTTTCTATCTTAATATTATTTAATTTTATACAAATAATTTTCAAATGACGTAAATTAGGGCACTTTAGGGTGTTTTTTAGCATAATTTAAGATAGCTTTATGCTATAATGACTGCATCTTAAAAAAAAGGACATAAGAATGACAAAATCAGATTTCGTAGAATTAATCCAAAAAAATGGTGAGTATGACAGTAAAGCAGCAGCAGAGAAAGCACTAAAGGCATTTATCTCTTCAGTAACAGAGGCACTTGTTAAAAAAGAGTCAGTATCTCTCGTAGGATTTGGTACATTTTCTACAGTTGATGTAAAAGAAAAATCTGGAAAAGTTCCAGGAACAGATAAAACATATACAAAAGCAGCACACACTGCACCTAAATTTAAAATGGGTAAAACACTTAAAGATGCAGTAGCAGGTAACTAAGTTTATATCTTTTACCTACTATCTGGGGATAGTAGGTAAACTTCAACTCTTTCATTATTTTAAACCTCCAAAACACATACTAATCATCACTAAGCTATACTGACATAATATTTTAAGGATATTTCTATGGATTTACAAGATGTACTATGTTTAGGTGTAGCAGGTAATTTTGCGCATCATTTGGAACAGGCAGGTGAATTGGAAGATTTTAAAGATGTTGTTACTCAGACGAGTGATGCCCCCAAAGGCATATTCCCTTTTTACGTACCAAAGTCTGAATCTTTTTTAGGGGTGTATTCTATAGGTAGCACAGCATTACAACTCCCTAGATATGAAGCAAATGCACAAGTTGAACCCGAAATAGGCGTATTATTTGATATTACTTATGGTGGAAATAAAAAGGTAATAGAGATAGAGGCTGTGCAATTTACTACATTTAATGACTGTACTATACGAAAAGAGGGTGCGAAAAAGATATCCGAAAAAAAATCATGGGGTATAAATTCAAAAGGTATTGGAAATAAATGGATACCCATAGATAAGTTTGAAGAGGGTGGGGTGATGGACAACTACCATCTTTGCTCTTTTGTTAAGCGTGATGGCGTTGTGCATCCTTATGGTGTAGATGCCCCATTATTAGGTTATTCTTATTTTTATAGGGAGCTCAAAAATTGGTTAGTGGATAAGATGAATAATCAAA
>JAKIUE010000106.1 GCA_021647715.1 Sulfurovum sp. | reverse complement strand
GGTCTCTCATATGCATATTTGTCCCAAAAATCTGGTTCAGAACACCCTATACATCCACGTCCTACACCAATAGGCCAGTTCACCCCTTCATTATAACGAATGATAGAACAGTTATTAAATGTCATTGGACCTTTACATCCTACTTTATAGAGACAGAAGTTGTTTTTAGCACCTTCATCGCCCCATTCTTCTACATACTCACCTGCATCAAAGTGACCACGTCTTTCACAGTTATCATGGATACGATATCCAAATGCAAATTTAGGACGTAAAAGTGAATCAAGCTCAGGAATAGATCCTGTCAATACAAAGTGTAAAATAACCCCAACCATATTTGATGGGTTTGCGGGACAGGCAGGAATGTTAATCAGTGGCTTACCTTTTACTACATCCATCACACCAACAGAATCTGTCGGGTTTGGTGCAGCTGCAGGGATACCACCATAGGTTGCACAAGAACCAACAGCGACTACTGCGGCTGCTCCTTCTGCTGCACGGTGTAAGTGATCTACAAATGTCTCACCTGTTGCACCAATCGTTCCATAGTTACCATCCATTCCTAAAGGTACAGCACCTTCAACAAAGAGTAAGTACTTACCTTTAAAGTGCTCCATCGCTTCATTCATTTGCTTCTCAGCTTGGTGACCTGAAGCAGCTTGAAGTGTTTCATGGAATTCTAAAGAGATGATGTCTAAAATGATTTCATCAATTTTTGGTCCATCTGAACGAAGAAGCGCTTCAGAGTTACCTGCACAGTCTGAAAGCTCTACCCATATAACAGGCACTCTGTTCATCAGTACAGCAGCTTCAGCTACAAGAGGTGTAAAAGAGGCTGGAAGCATAAGCATTGCTGTTGTAGCAGATGCCCATTTAAGGAAATCTCTTCTTTCTAAGCCTTGGTCTTCAATGCTTTCATTGAAATCCATTCTGTTGTTAAGAGGTGCTAATTTCTTTAAGTCCTCAATTCTTTTTTGACAAGCTACATATAAGTCGTCATAATAGGCATCACCTTTGTTGGTGTCTACCGCTGCACTTTCTGCCGTAAACAATTTTTTTACGGATTCTTCTTTATCTATACTCATTCTACTCTCCTTTTTATCTATTTAGAATTCACTTTGAATACTTGTTCAATATGATAGTTTAAATAAACTTAAATAAAATTGAATTATTATTCAATGGTGCTTGTTTATTTCAAATATCTTTATTTCTTAACATAAGTAAAAGATATAATTATATAAAGCTTTATTTTATTCTAAACTTTAAACATATTATGACTAATCTCATTAAAATGAATCAATATTCATTTTGCTTTAAGCAAAGTCATTTTATAATTACGAATAGGTATTCAATTTAGTACCTATAGAATATACAAGTCACATATACAATCAGAGTAAATTTTATGCTCCTCCTTGATTACGGTGCTTATCTTTTCTGATTGTGATGTGCACATTGTTCAGCCAGATTAAGATTGTTAATGTAGTCCAACACATATTAAGTGTCTCTTTTTGATAACTGTGAATACACACTCCCTGTCTATTTACAACCTTTTAATTTACTTCTTCTGGCTGTATAATGTTCACCTTTTCTTCCATACATATAAGCACTTTATATTCTTTAAAACTATCTATCACAACAAATTCTATACTATCAATATGGTATCACTAAATATTTATTATTAAGTTATAGTTATATATTCAATATATTTTAAGTAATAGATAATTACAATAAGATGAATATAGATTCATACATACACAGAGGATAAATAAGATAATGAAAACAGAAGTATCAAGAAGACGTTTCTTGCAAGGCTCTGTAGCCTTAAGTGTTGCAGGTGGAGCTTCTGTCTCTACACTCTTTGCGAAAACAGAAAAAAAAGTGCATACAAATGTAAAAATAGCCACAGTGTGTGAAATGTGTGTCAACAAATGTACTGCATGGGCAATCGTAAAAGATGGCATCGTTAAAAAACTTGATCCTAATCCACTTTTTCCTAAATCTAAAAATATGCTTTGTGCCAGAGGTGATGCTGGAGTACATGCGTTGTATGACCCAGATAGACTTAAGTACCCACTTATACGTACAGGTAAAAGAGGTGAAGGTAAATTCAAACGTGCCACATGGCAAGAAGCATATGAAGCCATCTTAAATGGTACCAAACTCTTTAAAGGTATGAAACAGATACTAGATGAAGAGAAGGACAACCGTTCTACTTTAGGATTTTGTGCGGGTGAAGGGATGGGAGAACATACTTTTAAACAATTTATGGGTGATATGATTGGTTCAGCCAACTTTGTCAACCATTCTTCCATTTGTCTTAAGACCACTACTGCTGGTTATGCTTTGACTCTAGGTGCTTACGGTAAAGCAGACATGGACAATGCAAAATACGTCATCATGGCAGGAGCCAACAGGGCTGAAGCCATACTTACTCCAGACACCATGGATATGTTTAAACGTACACGTGGACGTGGACTCAAGCTCATCGTCCTTGATCCACGTTATACCAATACAGCCTTACATGCTGATAAATGGCTAGGTATTAAAGTAGGTACTGACCTTGCTTTTGTGCTCGCCTTAACCTACGTTGTTATCAAAGAGACACTCTATAACAAAGCATTTGTGAGAAAAAATATGGAGCATTTTAAAGAATATAAGGCTCATATACTTTCGAATAACTATACACCAGAATGGGCAGAAAAAATTACAGGGATCAAAGCACATGATATCTACCAAATAGCTAGAGATTTTATGGCACATGCGCCTCAAGCTATATACTATCAAGGAAGACGAACGGCATGGAGTTTACAAGACTTTCAACTTAGACGTGCCCAAGCTATATTTACTGCACTTGGTGGTGGTATTGATGTCAAAGGTGGCATAGTCTTTGGTAAAAAACTACCTTTGGGTGACCATGAAATAGAAGTACCTCTTTATGCAAATATTAAGCCCCGTATTGATAAAAAAGAAGCCACATTTGTAGGACCCAATGGTACATGGATAGGCTTTAGAAATGTGATTATTGAAAAACGAACCCCCTACCCTCTACGTGCGATGTTCTCCTACAAGCAAAACCCTATGCAAGCTATTCCTAATGTAGCCAAAACAAAAAAAATGTTTGAAATGTTAGATTTAGTTGTGACCATTGACACAATGCCTAGTGATACGGTGATGATGTCTGATGTGGTACTTCCTGAGTGTACATACTTAGAAAGGGAAGACCCGGTGAAATCTTTTGCAGGAATTGAACCCGCAATTATCTTACGAAATAAAGTAATAGATCCCATGTATGACACCAAGGCTCTCTTTGATATGCTTAAAGGTCTTAGCCAAGTTATCTCTAAACCTCTTTTTGCTATCACGGCAAAACATGATGCAGATGTACAAGAAGAGATAGAAGACAGTTCGTATGAAGAAGTATATGATGAGCAAGGTTTTGACCTTACACAAGCCTATGAACATACACAAGAACATATCAATAAGGAACGAGTCGTTAGCGAATATGGTGAAGCAGCCTATAAAACACTCAAAGAAAAGGGTGTCTTCTACCCTCATATGGATACATACTTTAAACAACTCTCAGCCAATGAATTTCAGTACTACCCTGAAGATAAAAAGTACTATACCACGCCAGGTGGTGAGAAAATAGATGCTCAAGATACATGTATAGATGAAAAAGCCATGGCTGAACTCAAAAAAAACCTTGGGACACCAAGTGGAAAAGTAGAGTGTTACCTCAAAACCATGAAGAAAAATGGTGTTGATCCTATGCCTACGTGGAGAGAGGAACTCTATACAGAAGCACCTAAAGGTAAATTTAAATTTGTTACAGGACGACATGCACAACAAACACAAAACTCTACGGCAAACAACATCATGCTACTGGATGTCATGCGTGAAAATTATGTATGGATTAACAAAGAACAAGCTGAAGAAAAAGGTATTAAATATGGAGATATCGTAGAAGTCAAAAGCTCTGTAGGTATCATACATATTAAAGCCTACCCTACGATTAAAATCATAAAAGATGTTGTCTTTTATGTACATGGTTTTGGACAAGAGTCAACAGGGCTCACCTTTGGATATAGAAATGGGGCAAGTGACAATATGATTATAGAAGACACCATAGAGTCTGTGTTTGGTACAGCTGCCATGCATGAGACACTTGTAGAAGTAAGAAAGGTTGGATAATGAAAATAACACAGAGAAATGACTCAATAATAAAAACGACTAGTCGTTTGAGCCAACTGCTGAAGTTGACACAGCGTCAGCGTAGTGAAGATGGGCTTTGCCCATTTCTCGTTCTAAAGGTATAACAATGAATTTTGCTATGACATTAGACTATCAAAGTTGTATCGACTGCAAGGCATGTGAAGTCGCATGTAAAGAAGAAAATGGGGTACAGCTAGGAGCAGATAAACAGCGTATTTGGGTAAGCCAATCAGAAAAAAGCATTTTTGGAGAACCCTTTGTTGCCTTGCACCCCTCTCAATGTAATCATTGTTTGGATGCACCTTGTGTTGATGTCTGCCCCACAGGATCAAGCTATTTTGCACTAGGTGGCATAGTTATGACCAACAAAGATACATGTATTCTTTGTAAAGGATGTATGGAAGCCTGTCCTTATGATGCACGTTTTGTTGATGACACTCATGTAGCCGTAGATAAGTGTAATTTTTGTTATGATACACGTATTGTTGAAGGAGAGATGACTACAGCATGTCAAGCAACCTGTCCTACTAAAGTAAGGCTTTTTGGTGACATAGACGATGAAGAGAGTGACATCATACAAATGCTTAAACATAGAGAATTTTATGTACTCAAAGAAGATGAAGGCACTGTACCAAAACTCTTTTACCTCCTGCCAGAACATGACAAAAGTTTTGCAGCGAACTCAGTAGATGAAGGCACAACTATTTATACATGGGATACCTATAAGCCTATTATTGAAGCAGCAAAAGCAAAAAGGAAACCACAATGGCAAGCTATGCAGGAGTAGAGATAAACAAAGTCTCTTTAAAGGAACTTTTATTAGATAAAAGTATGTACATTATCTACATCTTATTGGGAATTGCATTTGTTGGTGTGATTGATGTATTTTATGAACGCTATTTTTTAGCCGCTGCAAGTGCACATGATGCAGGAGTAAATCCCGGAAGCAGAGAAGTAGCTGAGGCCATGAAAGCAGCTGTATTTGGTTCAGGTGGAGAAGTCAAACGTGAAGCCCCATGGTCACTCTATATCGTAAACTATATGTATATGATTTATGTAGGTTCAGGTATTATATTTATCGTAGCTGTTGCTGAACTTCTCGGTGAGAAGCTTATTAAAAAAGCTTCTGCAGGTTTTTTAACTTTAGGTCTTGCTATGATAATAGGAGGTCTTTTTACCATCATGATGGA
>JAKIUE010000105.1 GCA_021647715.1 Sulfurovum sp. | reverse complement strand
CTCTTGATGGGATGGAACTTGAAGAAGCAAAAGAACATCTTTCCATAAAAATGCTAGAGCATACCATAAAATGAGCAATACAAAACTAGAAGCATACAGTGATGATTTCCTTGATTATCTTTTTGATATACGAGGATATTCTGAACATTCCATAACCACCTATGAGATAGCATTACGCCAGATGATAGAAGTGAGTCATTTTTATGAGGAAGAGGGCAAACAAATTTTAGACATTACCCCTTTTCGTTTTGAGATTGTAAAAAATGCTAAAAAAACGATAGTAAAAAAACTCTCAGCTATACGTTCTTTTGTCAAGTATTTAGAAGATCAGTGTCATTTAGCACTTACCCTTATAGGAGATGAGTCCATTAAAGTCCCACAAAGTCTTCCTAAGCCTATAGAAGAGACATATATAGATGAGGTGCTAGAGAATGCAAACTTAGAAGAAAAACTGCTTATTTCGATGCTTTATGGACTAGGATTACGTATTTCTGAACTTAGTGGATTAAAGATTGAAGATATTAAAGGTGCATGGGTTCAAATACATGGAAAAGGAAATAAAGTACGCGAATTACCTTTGCTTGAAGAACTGCAAAGACTTGTTAGGCAGTATGTAGAAGTAAACCATCCAAAAACATATCTTTTTGAAAAAGGTAATGCCCCTATGAATGTCGCACAACTACGATACATTATCACAAAACTTTTTAAGACAGCTGGGATTAAAGCAACCCCTCACCAGTTACGGCATTCTTTTGCTACACATCTTTTAAACAACGGTGCACGTATTTCAGATGTAAGTGAGCTTCTTGGGCATGAGACGATGGCAACGACTCAGGTCTATACAAAGCTAGGCTCTGTAAAAAAGATGCAGGAGTATATGAAGGCACATCCTTTGGCAGGCAAATGAGGAATTAGAAATTAGAAATTAGAAATTTTGGGTTTATATTTTCTTTGAAAATATAAGGGCGTATTTTGCTTGGTACTTTATAGACTCTGTATTTTTCTTTGATTTCTTTGGGCATGGTTGTTGTGACGTATGGGCAAATGTAAAGTATCGTTTCTTGATATTCTACAGCCCACTCTCCACCTATGACTAAGCTATCTTCTTTTTCTATCTCTTTGCGTTGTGAGGCTGAGAGCAAGTAGCCTAGTTTTTTTAAGGCAAGATCAGCTGCTTTTACTTTAGCATCTACATTGTGAAGTTTAATGATATGTAGTAAATCTCGTGTAAAAAGGGTTTCAAATCCACTCTCTAATATCTCTTTGTCACGTTTAAGATAGTCAAAACTACGTTTGATACCCTCTTTATACTTAGCCATTAAAACATCAGAAAATTGATTTCTAAATTTGTTACGTTCGTACTTCTCGTCACTGTTACTTTCGTCTACAAAGTAGGGGTGCTCTTGTGCTTGCAGGTATGCCAATAACTCCTCTTTGCTATAATAGAGTAAAGGGCGAAGGAGTGTATAGTTTTCTCTTTGTGAGATAGCTTCTAATCCTAAGAGTTCAGATACACCTGCTCCTTTACTAAGTCGCATAAATAACCATTCTAGCTGGTCATTTAGTTGATGTGCAGTAAGGATGTTGTCATAGCCTTCTATAGTAACGAGTGAGTCAAAAAATTCATAACGAAAATCTCTGGCTTGTTTTTCAAAATGAGAAGTAAAAGTAGGTGCTTGGATGGTGTGGCAAAAAAGTTTATGTTTTTTTGCCAGTGCTTTGGCATGGGCAACCTCTTCTTTGCTTTGTGTTCGTATACAATAGTCAACAATGGCGATATCAAATTTGATGTTGTTTTCTGTAAGCAGAAAAAAGAGGGCGGATGAGTCTACTCCTGCGGAGAATGCTAATAGGTTTTTTTTATTTTTTAAGTTTTGGGTGTTTAGGTTTAGCACTATTTCCTCCTAATTCAATTCGTGGTGATGTTTCTCTTTTCATTTTTTTAGAAAAAACGAAACAAAAAATCATCCTTCCTCTCAAATCGCTTTGCTTTCAAGGGTGTTCGGAAGGATAAGGGCACGCCTTGCGTGATTAATAAATGTGCTATCGCACGGATTATTGTGGTTTGATAAGCGTTGCTAGTAATTGTGTCCCCACTAGTTCTGTTACTTTTGCTTCATACAGCTTACCATACTCTACTGGTAAGTCAGACGTGTCGTTGATGAGGATTTCTCCGTCTATGTCTTCTGCCCAGCTAAGAGGTCTGGCACTTAGTAGGTATTCGTGTTCGTCACTTTCACCGTCTATGACTATGGTGATAGTTTTACCTATCATAGATTTTAATGAGGCTTTAGTATTTTCTTCGGCTATTTGTCCTAATATTTCGGCTCTTTGGTCTATAATTTCTTGGCTGATTTGAGGGAGAGTGTAGGCAGAAGTAGTCTCTTCATTAGAATAGCCAAAGGTGTTAAACCTATCAAACTCAAATGCTTCCATAAAGTCACAGAGTTTTTCAAAACTCATTTCACTCTCTCCAGGGTGACCTGCGATGAGAGAGGTACGTATAAAGGCATCTTCTTTCTGCTTCATATATGCCAAGAGTTCAACAGTTTTCTTTTCCCCGAAGCCGCGTTTCATGGTCTTTAACATAGGGTTGTCTATGTGTTGGATGGGCATGTCGTAGTAGGTTTGAAAGACAGGGGAGTCTGCTATAGCATCGATGAGATCAAAGGTGGTGGTAGAGGGGTAGAGGTATAAGATACGTGCAGACTTCACACCTTTTATCGCTTCTACACCTTTGATGAGTTCAAGTAGGCCATCAGACATTTTCATATCGCGTCCATAACTTGATGAGTCTTGGGAGATGAAAGAGAAGTCAAAGAAGCCATCTTCCACAAGTCTTGTCACTTCTTTGATAATAGAAGTAAGTGAGCGTGAATGTAGTTTACCTTTAAAAGATGGAATAGCACAAAAAGAACAGGCTTGGTTACATCCTTCAGCTATTTTGATGTAAGCATGGTAGGTTGAACCTGTGATGACTCTGCCTGAGTTTTCGGTCGCTAGGTAGACTTCTGGGCTAAAGGTACTCTGTTTTGTAGCAATAAGTTGGTCTATCTTCTCATAGTCACCCACCCCTGTAAAGATGTCAATTTCGGGCATATCTGCTTGCATCTCTTCACGGTAACGTTCTGTAAGACACCCAGACATGACTAAGATAGAGTTTTCTTTTCTCTCATCATGTAAGTTTAGTACGGTGTTGATACTTTCTTCTTTTGCGGCATCTATGAAACCACAGGTGTTTACTATGATGACATCAGCCGTAGTAGGGTCATCGCTTATCTCATACTCTCTAAGGCGACCGAGCATCACTTCGGAGTCTACAAGGTTTTTGGTGCAGCCTAGGCTGACTAGATGGAGTTTTTTTGTCATATTATTCATCTTTATTCAATTATTTCTAGTAAGAGTTTCTTTAAAGTAGAAAACTCTTGTTCTGTTACGTCTGCTAAATGTTTTATAAATCTGCTGTTGTCTATGGCACGTATCTGCGTGACAATGATATCTGAATCATGCATAAGTTTGCCCCTTTTTGATATGCGCATGCGAATAGGCTGAACATCATCTATGAGTTGTGTGCTAAGTGGGAGTATGATGGTAGTAGGATACCCGTTGTGGTTAAGTGCATTATTTTGGAAAATGACAACGGGTCTTACTTTCCCTACTTCATTGTTTTTCTTTACGGGGTTAAGGTTTGCTAACCATATTTGGCCCTTAGATGCCATCTACCAATGTATCTTCCATAGAATGATTTATACGTTTATCTGCATCTTTAGTTTTTTTAATAGCCAGAAGAAGTTTATTTTTCTTATTTTTCTCTATATTGTTTGCGTAAAAGGTTATGGCTTCTCTTATGACATCACTCTTTTTTTTATGGAGTTTTTTAGAAAGTGTTTCTAATGTTTTTTCTAAAGCATCATCAAGTCTTACTGTAGCTGTCATGCTAACTCCTTTTTGTAATATTGTAATACAGTAGTATAACATACAAAAAAAGTTTTGTCAATGTAGGAATAGTTTGAAATATTTTAAGAGTAAAAAACGTAATGAATAAGAAGTAAGAAGTTAACACCCAGACAAAAGTCTGAATGTTAGGTGTTTAGGTAGAGTCTTTTTAGGAGTGATTCCTAGAAAGAGTATCTTGCCCATACACGTACAAAGTTATTTGAATCTTGACCATCTACGTCAGCATCTGTAAGTACGTAAGCAGCAAACAATTTTGTGTTGTCTCCAAGTGCTTGTGAATACATTACATCTACTTCATAAGGGCTTGCACCAGCACCGTCAGCTAAAGCAACACCGTTACCGTCTCTTTTTTCGATAGCCATACCGTAGTTAACTACAAATTTACCACCAAATGCTGCTACATCAGCAGACACTTTTAAGTAATCAGAGTCTGATGCATGAAGTTGACCAACGTTGTTAAGTACCATTTGTGTGTAAAGTGGAGATTTAATACCAGTACCTAAGTTAGTGATACCTACTGTACCTTCATCAACAGATGAGTATGCAACAGATGCACCAATACCAGTACCTGAGAAATCAAAGTGAGTTCCTACTTTAGCACCAAATGCTGTTGTATCTTTTACGCCTGCTGGCTCACCTGTTAAGATAGTACCACCTTGAAGAGCGATTGAATAGTTAGAGATACCAAATTTAGCATCACCCCAAAGTACTGAAACATCTTCAGTTACAAGCATTTCTGGAGCAAAGTAATATGTACCAGTCAATGTTAAACCTTCAACAGATTTATTTTGAGCAGTTAACATATATACTACGTCACCTGGGTTATTAATTTGAGTAAATGAACCAGAGTTTAGGTATGGTCCTACTGATCTGTTAGAGTTTGTTACTACAGCACCTACTAGTGTTGTATCAGGAACATCAGTGTTTACTACTAATGCAGCATCAAAAGTGTTCTTAAATACTTGCCAACCCTCAGTATATGCAAATGGAGAAAGTGCCATTGGAAGTGTTTGACGACCAACTTTAAGGCTAGTGTTAGCTATACCATATGTTAAGTATGCTTGTGTAAGACCTGCAGATTGTGTACCTGCATTTCCACCTGTTCCATAAAAACCAGTACCTGTTTGGTCATCAAAAAGTATATCATCTTGCATGATAGCAGATACTTCAAATCCAGCTCCAATACCTGCGAAGATATCTTTGTTAATCGCACCCATTTGTACACCAAGTGCACTATAAGTTGAACCATCACCAAATAATTCACCTGTACCAAACTCATCTACAGTCTGTACATATCCTACTAATTGACCCGTTGCGTCCCAACCTGAAGTTTCTTCAACTACTGGTGCTTCTACTACTGGCTCAACTGGTGCTATATCACCACCTGCCATAATCATTGTTGATGCTACTACTGAAAGTAATAATGTTTTTTTCATTGTATTCTCCTTGTTTTTGTTATAAATACAAGTGTAGTATAACATGTTTTGTTTATAAATGTCAATAAAAACAATGA
>JAKIUE010000011.1 GCA_021647715.1 Sulfurovum sp. | reverse complement strand
GCTGAGGCGGAGATAATGACAGTATCTGAAGGTTTGAGCTTGATGTGTCTATGCTCATCTGTTGCCATACGGTTAAGTGCAGCCATAGCTTCCCCTTGTGAGCCAGTGGTCACAATGAGAACTTCATGATCAGCATACTTTGGTACTTCATGTACTTCAATAAAATTTTTATCTTCTATATCTACAAACCCTAAAGCTCTATTTGTTTCAATGTTACGTTCCATTGAACGTCCGATAACACAAATCTTTCTTCCGTGTTTTACGCCTCTTTCCATCGCTTGCACAATACGGTGAACATTAGAAGAGAAAGTAGACATAAGGATTCTTCCTTTTGCTAGTTCAAAGAGTGTATCAAAAGTTTTACCCACAACTTTTTCAGACTTAGTGGCTCCTGGGTTGTGCGAATTTGTTGAGTCGGAGAAGAGGCAAAGTACACCTTTCTCACCATAGTGTGCAAAACGGCGTAAGTCCATAGTATAGTTGTCTACAGGGGTATGGTCTACTTTAAAGTCAGCTGTATGGATAATGGTTCCTGCAGGTGTCTCTATAGCTAAAGAACAGGCATCAATGATTGAGTGGGTATTGTGCATCCATTCGATTTTCATATCACCAATTTGGTGTTGTTTTCTCATGGTAACATAGTTAAAGTTTTTTGTGTACTGCGAAAGTCCATGTTCATTAAACTTGTTTTCTATCATAGCAAGTGCAAGTGGCGTTGCATAGATAGGAAACTGTAATTCTTTAAAGAGGTAAGGCATCGCACCGATGTGGTCTTCGTGACCATGTGTGATGATACAAAAGACTTCTTTCCCACTTTCTTTGAGTGCGTGCAAGTAAGAAAAGTTAGGTACTAAAATATCTACACCATGCATTGTCTCATCAGGGAAAGACATACCTACATCAATGATAATGGCTGTAGTTTCAGTCTCAAGAACTGCCATGTTGCCACCAATTTCACCAAGACCACCTAGTGGAGTGAAACGGATTTTTGCTGTTGCAGACATGTCACCATTTCTCCATGGGTTCATAGTTGCATCTTTTATGCTGTCATTTAGTTCAAGATACTTTCTCATCTCATCATTGACAGTCGTTATATTTCTGCGTTTACCCCTACCTTTATTGTTTCCCCCTTGACGTTTGTTGTTGGGCTTGCCTCCAGGCTTATTGCTATGGTTTGGCTTATTGTTATTTCTGTTATCTCCCGTATTTTTGTTTTGATTGTTACTATTACGGTTTTTGTTTTGATTAGGATTTGGTTTTCTATTTCCGTTTGGTGCAGGTCTATCCTGAACATTGCCATTTACTTCTTGTTTTGGGGCAGGTACTCTATTTCCATTAGGGTTAGGTTTCCTGTTGGGATTAGGGCGGTTAGCATTATCGCCTTGGCTACTGCTTCTTGGAATATTGTTATTTTGTCTGTGTGGGTTTGGGCGTCTTTCTCTGGGGGTATTATTGTTGCTTGGCGTTTTTTGCCCTTGACTTGGAGAGTTTTCGCTTACTGGTTTGTTTGGTGTTGGATTGTTGTTTTCCATCTAAATTATCCTTTAATTCATTATATAATTGATGATAAGTTGATGTCGCAGCTTCATGAGGTCGAAGATTAGAGTCTAGCTCTAGCTTTGAAAAAAGTTGATTGACCCTATCTTTAGAAAAAATAACCATGAGATTTTTAGAGAGCTTTTTACGTGGTTGTTGAAAAGCTATCTTCAAAAACGCTTCAAATCTCTGGTCATCTCGTGACTGGTTTTTCTCTATTAAAAGCACGGCAGAAGTAACGTTTGGAGGTGGGACAAATGCTTCAGGTTCAACCTCAAAACACAGTGTCGCTTTTCCTACAGAGCTTGCCAAAACAGATAGAGCTGAAAACTCTTTCTGTTTGACAGTCGCTGCAAATTTAACAGCTACTTCTTTTTGAACCATGACCAAAATACTTTGGCAATGTTCATCCTTAAATGCTTTTAAGATGATATTGGTCGCGATATAATAGGGCAGGTTAGCTACTAGATGATATGACTCATCCAGTAGGCTTCCTGACTCCCAACGCTCAAGCACATCTCCACATCGTAACTCAAAACGCCCTTCATTTATGGGTGTTTCAAACTCTGACGTTAGATGCTCACATAATCTTTTATCAACCTCAAATGCTGTGACATTACGAACTTTCACAAGTTCTTTGGTTAAATCACCTAAGCCAGGCCCAATTTCTGCAACCTTTAGGTTGTCATGGGGCATCGCTTGGACGATTTTTTGTAAGATATAGTCATTCTTTAAAAAGTTTTGACCAAACTTTTTAGAAGCAAATTCGGACAAGTTATCAATAATCATACTATAAATATCCTTTATATTCTAATACTCATCCTCAATTTGGGATAATTTTTGTATAATTCTACCATAATTTAAAACGAAAAGAGATGCTTGATATGGACTATTTTGCAAAAAGAATCATACCCTGTTTAGATGTAGACAACGGACGTGTGGTAAAAGGTATAAATTTTGTGGGCTTACGTGATGCTGGAGACCCTGTAGAAGTAGCGTACCGGTATAACGAAGAAGGTGCAGATGAGATTACCTTCTTAGATATAGGAGCTACACATGAAGGACGTGACACCATCGTTGATGTCGTAAAACAAGTGGCTAAAGAAGTATTTATTCCCCTTACTGTGGGTGGAGGAATTCGCGAACTTTCAGATATTTATAATCTTTTAAATGTAGGATGCGATAAAGTAAGTATAAATTCTGCGGCTATTAATAGACCAACATTTATTGAAGAGGGTGCAAAACGTTTTGGTTCTCAGTGTATAGTAGTGGCTATCGATGCAAAGAAGGTTTCTAATAATCAATGGCATATCTTTACGCATGGTGGACGGAAGGACACAGGCATAGATGCACTGGCTT
This sequence comes from Sulfurovum sp., assembly GCA_021647715.1. Classification (GTDB taxonomy): domain Bacteria; phylum Campylobacterota; class Campylobacteria; order Campylobacterales; family Sulfurovaceae; genus Sulfurovum. The sequence continues at coordinate 34,561 of JAKIUE010000011.1, read as the reverse complement.
GGGCAAAAGAAGCATTCGACAGAGGTGCTGGAGAATTACTTGTCACTTCTATGGACGCAGATGGTACAAAAGCAGGGTTTGATAATACCTTAAATAAAAAGATATCAGAGCTTGTTAATATCCCAGTTATCGCCTCAGGTGGAGCTGGAACTATGAAACATATAGAAGAAGCATTTACTCTTGGAGATGCAGATGCAGCATTGGCAGCTTCCATTTTTCATTTTAAAGAGATTGACATTTTAGAATTAAAAGAGTATCTTCGCAAAAAAAATATAGCAGTAAGGATTTAAAATGATTATTTGTGCAGGAAAAAGTGAGCAGTTTGATTTTGCCGTACCCGTAGGTATAGGCATGGTTGATGTGGCGATGAATTTGACAAAATTATGTATGGCAGAGACACCAAAGTACTTACTCTTTATAGGAACAGCAGGGTCGTATGGAGAAAAGAAGATATTTGATATTATTGAATCAAAAGCAGCGACAAATATAGAAAATAGTTTTTTTATAGGAGGTTCCTATACCCCCATAGATAACCTTGTCTCTGCAGCAGAAGATGTTTCACGTGAAACACTTGTGAATTCATCTAACTATATCACAAAGAATAAAGACATCGGTAAACATTACTTGGAAAAAAATATCCATTTAGAAAATATGGAATATTTTGCAGTGCTTAAAGTTGCACAATCTTTTGGTATTCCTGCAGGTGGAGTATTTGCTATAACAAATTATTGTGATGAAAATGCACATGAAGACTTTTTGAAAAATCAAAAAGAAGCGATGGAAAAACTTGCTGCTTTTATAAAGAAATAATGGATGGCTAAACAAATCATTCAAGACTTCATGAAAGAAGAATTGTCTCAGCGTATCACACCAGCATTTAGAGCAAAACAAATTTATCATTGGATGTATCATAAGTATGTAAGTTCTTTTGAGGAGATGAAAAATCTTCCTAAAGAGATGAGAGAAAATCTTGAAAATGAATATACTGTTTCTCCATTAAAACAAATAATGGTACAAAACTCTAAAGACGGAAGTCGTAAGTATTTATATGAATTACATGATGGGCATACGGTAGAAGCTGTACTACTACTTATGAGGGATAAAGAGTATCATGAAGATGGCTCTATAAAGCATCAGGAGCGGTATACAGTCTGTATCTCTTCTCAAGTAGGGTGCAAGGTAGGCTGTGCCTTCTGCTTGACTGCAAAGGGCGGGTTTATGCGTAATTTGACAGCAGGTGAAATAGTAGAGCAGGTACGTCTGATAAAGAAAGACAATGACATCGCTAGCAACCGACGTGTCAACTTAGTCTATATGGGTATGGGTGAGCCACTTGACAACTTAAAAGAAGTGGTACAGTCTGTCAAAATATTTTCAGATGAAGAAGGTATGGCTATAGCAACACACAGACAAACCATCTCAACTTCAGGGCTTTCCTCAAAGATTGTAAAGCTTGGTAAAGAAGAACTTGGTGTAAATTTGGCTATCTCTTTACATGCTGTTGATGATACACTAAGAGAAACGCTCATGCCTATTAACAAAGCATACAATATACAGTCTATTATAGATGCGGTTAAAGACTTTCCTGTCAACGATAGAAAGAGGGTGATGTTTGAGTACCTTGTCATCAAAAATGTCAATGATGATATCTCTGCAGCAAAGAAATTACTCTCACTTTTAGATGGCATAAAATCAAAAGTAAATTTAATCTATTTTAACCCTTATGGTGGGACAGAATTTAAACGTCCAAGCGAAATGGATATGAAGAAGTTTCAAGAGTATTTGACTTCTCGTGGCCTCCACTGTACTATACGTGAATCTAAAGGACTAGATATCTCTGCAGCATGTGGACAGTTAAGAGAACAAGAAATTGAAGGAGGTGAATAATGCCTATGTTAGATATGTTTATGTTGGGATTTTTGGTTTTGGTCGCTATTGCGGGTGTTGCGTGGATTATACTTGAGTCTCGTTCAGATGAGGAGAAGTAGTATGTATTGTTTCACGTGAAACAATAGCTACATCACTGTGCATTAAAAACCCTCAACCCTTTGGGGTGTATCAGTCTTTTTTGAGATACAAAATCCTCTTTACTCTCTATATGAAATTTGCTTTTATAGGTAAATGTAAGACTCTGTGCATGCAACATTAATCGTGGTGCTCCATGGAATATGAGTCTGTCTTCTTCACTTTGTCTCATGTCCAAGTAGTCATCAGCAGCAGCATAAGTAGCCCCATAGATAGGGTCACCCAAGATAGGATGTTTCACGTGAAACAAATGCACACGTATCTGATGTGTACGTCCTGTGTGTGGGTAGCAGGCTACTAAAGACGCGTCCAATACTTCATCAAATTCTAAAGGGATGAAGTCTGTATGAGAAGCTTTCCCATCCTCTGCTATGAAGACTTTATGTTTAGTCTCATCATACCCTTCTTTGTTCACTTTGATACACTCAGTTGAGCTAAAAGGCTCTGTTAATTTACCGTCTACCCATGCCAAATAACTCTTCTTTATAGTCCTGTTTTCAAAAGAACCTTTGAGGTGCCTCTCTGCTTTTTTGTGTTTAGAAGCCAGTAGAAGTCCAGAGGTTTCCATGTCTATGCGATGGGTAGAGTTAGCATTGTCTCCTGCAAGTGTGCGTACTTCATCTAGCATGGAGTAAGGAGTAGCCATGGTGTTTGGGTGTACTAAAACACCAGAGGGTTTTTCGAAAACCATGAAGTCATTGTTTTGAAAAGTAGGGGGAAGACCTGTACCTTTAGGACGAAAGAAAACCATCTCAATATCACCTTGTACTTTGTGTCCTGTATGTGTCATGGATACACCATTTATAAGAAGACGACCTTTAGCGATATGTCTTTGTGCTTGACCTTGGGTATAGTCAAGCGTACGCATCACGTAAAGAAAGGCAATGGTTTCTTCTTTAATATAGAACTTTTCTTTAACGAATGGCATAAGTTTATTTACCTTTATATAACTGCTATTTGGATAGAATTCTAGCATAAAAATATGATTGTAAAGGCTCACCATGGTAGAAAGATACACAAGAGAAGAGATGACACAACACTGGACACAACATGCAAGATATGCGGCATGGCTTGAAGTAGAAAAAGCAGCGGTAAAAGCTTGGGCAAAACTTGGGAAGATACCTCAAGATGATGCAGATAAGATTGTGAAAAATGCAACTTTTTCAGTAGAACGTATAGAAGAGATAGAAGCGATTACAAGACACGATCTTATTGCATTTAACACATCAGTGAGTGAAAGTCTTGGTGAAGAGTCAAGATGGTTTCATTATGGTATGACAAGTTCTGATGCAGTTGACACTGGTGTGGCACTTCAAATGAAAGCATCATTAGAGATTATAATAGCAGATACAAAGATGCTAATGGAATCCATTAAGAAAAGAGCAATTGAGCATAAAATGACATTGATGGTAGGACGTTCACATGGTATACATGGAGAGCCTATCACCTTTGGTTTGACGCTTGCTGTTTGGTATGATGAAATGGCTCGTCACTTAACAAATCTAGAGCAAACGATGGAAGTTATAGCAGTTGGTCAGATATCTGGAGCTATGGGTAACTTCGCTCACGCTCCTCTTGAGCTAGAAGAGTATGCTATGGAGGAACTAGGTTTAAAACCTGAACCTTGCTCAAACCAAGTAGTACATCGTGACCGTTATGCAAGACTTGCAACTACCTTGGCACTTATGGCTTCTTCGGTTGAAAAGTTCGCTATACAAGTAAGACATTTACAACGAACAGAAGTGTATGAGGCAGAAGAATTTTTCGCGAAAGGGCAGAAAGGATCTTCTGCTATGCCTCATAAAAGAAACCCGATACTTACAGAAAACATTACAGGGCTTGCACGTATCATTAGAACGTGTGTGACGCCTGCTATGGAAAATGTGGCACTCTGGCACGAGAGAGATATATCTCATTCTTCAACTGAAAGGTTTTGGTTACCTGATGCATTTATTACCACTGACTTTATGTTACACCGTATGAATAATGTTATCGCTAATCTCACTGTCATGCCCGAGAATATGATGAAAAACCTTAACCTTACTGGTGGGTTGGTCTTTTCACAAAGAGTGCTTCTAGAGCTTCCTCTAGCCGGTGTGAGCCGTGAAGATGCTTACCGCATAGTACAAGGTAACGCGATGAAGGTTTGGGAAGAGATACAGCAAGGGAAATCGTCCACTAATGAGAATGGAGAGTCCCTCTATCTTCAGTACCTACTAGCAGATGATGAACTTAGAGAATCTCTTTCTGAGAAGCAGATACGTGAGTGTTTTAATTTTGGCTACTATACGAAAAATGTTGATGCTATCTTCTCAAGGGTATTTAAATAATTTTATAGTTTTGGGGTCTTTATCCCAGATCTATAGGTTATTTTAACTATCTACTTAAAGTGTATTTTCCCTAAAATTTTTTATAGACAAAATAAATAAACCCCATAACATCCCACCTATACATCCTTTCAAACCTATCACTAAGTCTTATAAATAAATTACCTAAAAATGATAGACAAATTCACAAATATACAAGGTAAATTTGAGTAGAATCGGATTAATAATTGTCACAAAATTAGTGATAAGTTTTGGAGTTTGAATGATAAGAGTAGTGAAGCGAAATGGACGAGTAGAAACTTTAGATGTCTCAAAGATACAAAAATATACCTCTGAAGCAGTAGAAGGTCTTGTACGTGTGAGTCAAAGTGAACTTGAAGTAGATGCAAAGCTACAGTTCCGTGACATGATAAGCTCAGAAGAGATACAAACGACTCTCATTAAGACAGCGGTTGATAAGATAGACATAGACAGACCTGACTGGACCTTTGTGGCTGCACGTCTTTTCATTTATGACCTTTATCATAAAGTAACAGGATTTACAGGCTATAACAATTTTAAAGAGCATCTAGAACGTGGAGAAAAAGAAGGACGCATCGTTCTTGGTCTCAAAGAAAAGTATGATTTAGATGACCTTGGTGCTTATCTTAAACCTGAACGTGATTTACAATTTACTTACTTAGGTATTAGAACACTCTATGACAGATACTTGTTAAAAGACCGTGAGGGTGTACCTATAGAACTTCCTCAACAGCTCTTTATGGGTGTCGCAATGTTCTTAGCTCAAAATGAGTTTGATTGTCAGACATGGGCAAAAAAGTTTTATGACATATTGTCAAAATTTGAAGTTATGGCTGCTACACCTACGTTGTCAAATGCACGTACGCCTAGGCACCAGTTAAGTTCTTGTTACATCGGTTCTACACCTGACAACATAGAAGGTATTTTTGACGCGTATAAAGAAATGGCATTACTTTCTAAATTTGGTGGTGGTATCGGCTGGGACTGGTCTTTGGTTCGTGGTATGGGCTCTTTCATCGATGGGCACAAACATGCGGCAGGAGGCATAGTGCCATTTTTGAAAATTGCCAATGACGTAGCTATAGCTGTTGACCAACTAGGCACACGTAAAGGTGCTATAGCTGTGTATGTAGAACCTTGGCATGTTGACATTAAAGACTTCCTCGACTTAAAGAAAAACTCGGGAGAAGAGCGTCGTAGAGCACATGACCTTTTCCCTGCTATTTGGCTAAATGACCTCTTTATGTCAAGAGTAGCAGCAGATGAAATGTGGACACTGTTTGACCCTTTTGAAGTAACTGAACTAACAAGTCTTTATGGTGAAGATTTTGAAAAGCGTTACATAGAACTTGAAAACAACGACGATAAAATCACACGGGATAAAGTCTCTGCAAAAGGGCTTTGGAAAGAGATGCTACGTTCTTACTTTGAGACGGGTAATCCATTCCTTACATTTAAAGACACAGCTAACAGAGCAAACCCGAATAAACATGTAGGGGTGATACGCTCAACCAATCTTTGTACAGAGATTTTCCAAAACACAGGTCCAAACACATACAAAACACAGTTCACCTTTGATGATGGGAGTGTAGAAGCATATGATGAAAATGAAATGCTCACAGTTGACAACGGCACAACAAAACCAGCAAAAAAAGTAACCGCACTTGACAGCCTTAATGGAAAACAAATTTGGATAGTAGACAAAGAGAAAACAGATGGAGACACAGCAGTATGTAACTTGGCATCTGTAAACCTCTCAAAAGTAAATACAGAAGAAGATATGGCAAGGGTAGTACCCATTGCCACGCGTATGCTTGACAATGTGATAGACCTAAACTTCTATCCACTTGCAAAAGTGAAAAAGACAAATGAAAAGTCACGCTCCATTGGCCTTGGCGTGATGGGTGAAGCACAGATGTTAGCAGAGCAAAGCATCGAGTGGGGAAGCAATGAGCATTTTATGAAAATAGATGAAGTGATGGAATCGTTCTCTTATCATATCATTAAAGAGTCAAGTAATTTAGCATTAGAAAAAGGTGCTTACCCGACATTTGAAGGCTCAGATTGGTCTAAAGGTATTTTCCCCATAGACAAGGCAAATGAGGAAGCATGTAAACTTGTTGACAGAGGTGGACTTTTTGGATATAGCCATGATTGGCAAGCGCTAAAAGAAAAAGTAAAAACAGATGGTATGCGTAATGGCTACTTGATGGCTATAGCACCTACGTCTTCCATTTCTATCTTGACAGGTACGACGCAAGCAATTGAGCCTGTGTACAAACGTAAATGGTTTGAAGAAAACCTCTCAGGGCTCATTCCAGTAGTTGCTCCCAACTTGTCAGCTGACACATGGCAGTACTACACCCCAGCCTACGACCTAGACCAAAACCTCCTCATAAAAGCAGGAGCCATTCGTCAGAAGTGGTTAGACCAAGGACAGAGTTTAAATATCTTTATCACGCTTGACAAAGCTTCGGGTAAATACCTCAATGAGATTTATATGAATGCTTGGAAGTTTGGATTGAAGAGTACTTATTATTTGAGAAGTCAGTCGCCTGAAAGTTCTGGAGATATAGAAGACAGAAGCCAAGAATGTGTTGGGTGTCAGTAATGACTAGTATAGAATTAGCTAAAAAATTAAAAGATATGTATAATAATGCACCTAAAGGAGATAGTACAACCATGATAAGATTATTTGGAATTAAGTATGCAAATGAATTAAAAAATTGTACTTCTTCGATGAGTGATATTGCAGAATTAGCAGAAATAGGTATTAATTATCATGCTGAGATTAGTAAAGGTATTCGCTTATCACAATATGTAAGGGTAAAGTAGGAAAATTAAAAATGAAGAAAAAAATATTAGTATTAATTGGATTTGTAGCCTTAGTCATAAGTGGATGTTCTGAAAAGTCAGGGGTCTATGCTTCGGGAAGTGGTACTCATTCTATTACAAATCAAGCAGCTACAGGTTTATCAGGAAAACAAGATATTAGAACAAATGCATATAAAGAAGCTGCAGCTTATTGTAGGCAAAAAGGTAAAGATTTTAAAGTTATTAAGATGGATGAGAATGAGGGTCCTTATATTTTAGGTAAATATCCAAGAGTTACTTTACAATTTAGATGTATTGAATAGTTTGAAGTTGGCGATAGCCCATCCATCAATTAAAAGAGCTGTCACTCCGAACGACCGAATAAGCAAAGCGATTCGAGAGGAGTGACTATTTTTTGTTTCGTTTTTTCTAAAAAATGAAAGAGAACTTCAACGCCTCAGTTTTATAACCAGGAAATCAAAAACTTCATACAAATTCAAGGTGCGGTAGCAACCGCACTCTACGAAAACAACAGATATAGCATAAAATCTATATTAAACCACCTAACACCTAAAATAACCCACTTTAAACCCTTTTCCAATACCTAGTATGGAAAAAATAATAAAAATGCTTATTTTGGCTTATAAAATGGAGTGTTTTGTAGGGTGTTGTGCCCTCACAACACCAAAAATACAAACTGAGATAAAAATATGAACATTTTCAAAATTTCAAGTTTCGGTGTTGTCGTGGGACAACACCCTACGGATTTATTTTCCTGAGTATAGTTGTCTAGGTCTAGCAATCTTCGATGTCTCATCTTTTTTAAATTCTATCCATTGGGTTATCCATCCCACTGTTCTCCCAATTACAAAAATGGGAGTGAACATAGACTTCGGTATTTTTAAAGCGGTTAAAATGATTCCCGTATAAAAATCTATATTTGGATAAAGATTACGTGAAACAAAATAGTCATCACTTAAAGCAATTTCTTCTATCTTTCTTGCGATTTTCATAAGTTCGGTATCTAAGCCTAGTTCATCACGTAACTCATCTTGTAAGCCCTTTAAGATTTTGGCACGAGGGTCAAAGTTTTTATAAACCCTATGTCCAAAGCCCATAAGTCTAAAGTCATCATCTGGGTCTTTGGCTTTTTCTATGAAGGCTTTTACTTTGTCTACGGAGCCTATGTATTCTATCTGTGCTATGACAGACTCATTAGCTCCTCCATGTGCTCGTCCCCAAAGTGCCGAGATACCAGAACTAATAGCAACATAAGGGTGTGCTCCTGTGGAGGCTACACCACGTACCACTGTGGTAGAAGCATTTTGTTCATGGTCTGCATGTAGAGTAAAGATGGTATCTAGTGCACGTATTTCCACATCTTTGATATCTTCATGTCCTTCAACACTGAGGTGCATTTTACCTCCAGGGTAGGCACGCATCATAGTTAGGAAGTTTTTAGTAAAGCCTAAATCAATGTCTGGCTCTACGAAAGGGATGCCTAGTGAGTGTCTGTATGCAAAAGCAGCTAAAGTAGGAATCTTTGAGATGATACGATGTGCCATCTCTAGGTATTCGTCTTCATTTTCCATGTCTATATGCTCGTCATAAAAAGAGGCTAGAGAGGTAACAGCTGCAGAGAGTGTTGCCATAGGGTGAGCGTTATCGGGAAAGGCATCAAAGAGTTTTTGCAGTCCTCTATGGAGGTAGGCACGGTGGCGTATCTCTAGGTCAAAGTTATGTAACTCTTTTTCTGAGGGTAAGCGACTGTTAAGGAGCAGAAAACAGGTTTCAAGATAGCTATGCTTGTTAGCTAACGCTTCAATGTCAATGCCTCTATATCGTAGCTCTCCTTTTTTACCATCTATGAAAGTAATGGTAGATTCACAAGCTGCAGTGGAAGTAAATCCTGGGTCATAGGTAAACATACCCGAGTCTGAAAAGAAAGTACGTATATCTAGTACCTTTGAACCCCTTGTGCTTTCCAATATGCTATATTCGTAGCTATCTCCTGTTTGGTTATTGGTTAAGGTAACAGTACTCTTTTTCATGATAAAGCTCCTTTTGGTTTAAGTGTAACTTACTTGTGTTGAGTATGTGTGCAATCCAGATTTTAAGGAGCACCAAGAGGTCAGGTTATTCATGATCCATCGTTTCACGACAAATCACCAGACCCCTCTAGGTTTGATATTTTATTGATACAATACGCTATCAAAACCCTACGAAAAATCCAGAATAACATACCTAACAGACAAAAATAACCAATATTAAATCCTTTTTTAAGCTTTCAAGTATAGAAAAGAAAATAAAAACGCTTATTAATCTTGTGTCTTTTGACATTTTTTGACATTTTTAAAATATAATTTTTTATAAATTAAGTTTAAAAGGAATAAAGAATGAAAAGAATATTAATTTCAACAATACTAGCGAGTGTTTTAAGTGTATCTTCTTTAAGTGCATTTGATGAGCAAAAAAAAGGGTTTTTACTGAGTTATGGTGCAGGTGCATCTTTTATTGATACCAAAGTCAAAACTGGGAAAGTTGGTACAGATGGAAGTACTTTTGGTCTTGCAACATCATTTAAGGTAGGGTATGGTTTCACAAATCAATTTGCACTCTACTACATGAACGACATATCATGGTTTGAGTCAGAAAATGATCCATATGGACATACGCATTCAAGTGGATTTTCAGGTATATCGGGAAGTTATTATATAACAGAAAGTAGTCCTATTTATGTAACAGCTGGTGTAGGTATAGGGACTTTTTCTAATTTTTCTGAATTAAAAGTAGAAACAGGCGAGTCTTACCTTTTAGGTGCAGGATATGAGTTTTCACCACATGTACAAGTTGAAGCAACCTATCATTCAAATACCATTGAAGAAAAAAATGTTGATTTAAGTACAGATGCACTTAAAATAACTGTAAATTATATGTTGTATTAACTATTAATCTAAGGTATGGGTTTCCCCGATAGCTAAAAGGAAAATAATGAAAAAAATAATAGCTTCAGTATTTATTGTTGTAGCAATGATGATAGGTGCAGTAGATGCATCAGAAGAACCAGTAAAAGGCTTTCTGATGAGTGTGGGAGAAGAAAAGACTTTTGAAACTGATTCAAGTGTAGAGGACAAAAGAGTTGGGGCAAATGAAAGTTTAGATACGGCAAATACTGTACTAAATATAGGATACAGGATTTCTGATGAACTTTCATTAGCATTAACTAATGATGTTTATTTGTACAAATACGAGAAAATTGTGCAAGAACAAAATATAGGGCTAAACACTGGTGCATTACGAATAAGCATGTATTATAGATGGGATTAATTTTTTAAATATACAATTATATTTTTACTATTTAGGTTATAATTAGCTAAAATATTTAGAGGTGTAATGTGAAACAATTTGAAAATGTAACAGTAAGACTTGAAGGAAACAGTTATTTTGATGGAGCAGTGACTAGCCGTACAGTAAATTTTGCAGATGGAAGCAAAAAAACATTAGGCTTTATGCTTCCAGGTGAGTATGAATTTGGTACGGAAGCAGCGGAACTCATGGAAATCACCTCTGGAGAACTAGAGGTAAAACTTCCAAATAGTAACGAGTGGACGTCCATTAACGGAGGGGACACTTTTAACGTGCCTAGTAACAGCAAGTTTCAAGTAAATGTCAAAAAAATCACAGATTACTGCTGTTCTTATATATAAATCTAGTGTAATATTTCGTTAGAATTATAAATAAGGGGTAGAACTTTGAATTTAAAAATAATCATTGGTAAGATATTAATCTTTTTTATGCTGGGACAAACACTTATGGCAGAAGAAATTATATTTGTATCCCAAAGAGATAAGCAAAAACATGCTGTAGTCAGTGCGGTGGTTGCTTTTACAGTTACAGGCTTCGCAAGAAATAGAGGGGCTTCAAAAGTAGAATCATTTTTTTATGGAGCAGGTGCTGCTATCGCTTTAGGTATACTGAAAGAAGGACTTGATGGGCATAATGATGATAGTACAAGAGAGTGGGCTGACATAGGTGCAGATGTCATAGGAGCAACAGCCGGTGCTTTGATTTCTGCACAGTTTGAATGGAAATTTTAAGTATATAAATATACTTCACAATAGATACACAAAAGTAGTCTATACTCCAAACATGAAAGCCAAATATGGAGTCTCCCTCCCAATCAACTCCTTGGCTTTCTAGGCAACTTTTTAACTTTATACGTGGATTTTGATTTTAATCAAAGTCCACTCCTTTTAATTACTTCTTAATATAAAAAGTTGCCTTTATTTCATCTTGAAAACTACCTAGAAATCAGCCAGAATGTGTATAATGTTTTTCATATAACTCTCCAAGAAAAGAGAGACTTCGCTTTAAGGGTATGAAAATGGAACGTAAAAAAATATACAATCCCGAATCAGATGAGAAAACCGCTGACCGTAAAATATTTGGGGGAAATCCTACTGGTATTTTTGAACTAAATGATATAAAATATCAATGGGCATATAATCTTTGGGAAATGATGCTTAATAATTCTTGGTACCCAAAAGAAGTAGATATGACACGCGATGTCAATGACTATAAGCATCTCACCGATGCAGAGAAGTCTGCCTATGACAAAGTGTTAGCACAATTGATTTTTATGGACTCCTTGCAGACTAATAATATTATAGATAATCTTAACCCCTTCATCACTTCCCCTGAGATTAACCTCATTTTAGTACGACAGGCTTTTGAGGAAGCGTTACATTCTCAATCTTATGCAGTTATGGTAGATAGTATTTCTACAAATTCTAAAGAGATTTACGAGCTTTGGAGAACAGACATGATGCTTAAGACTAAAAATGATGCTATCGCCAAAGTGTATGATGAACTTTCCCAAAATCCGTCAGATACTAACATTGTAAAAGCGATGTTTGCCAATCAAATACTTGAAGGGATATATTTTTATAGTGGATTTGCATATCTTTATACCCTCGCACGTTCAGATAAAATGTTAGGTTCAGCACAGATGATACGCTTTATTCAGCGTGATGAGGTCACACATTTATTACTTTTCCAAAACATGATAAATGCAACCAAAAAAGAGAGACCAGAGCTTTTTACTAAAGAACTTGAAGACGATGTGTATGAGATGTTTAGAGATGCCGTAAAGCTTGAATCTGAGTGGGGAGCATACATTACTCAAGGACAAATTTTGGGGCTAACTGATGATATCATCGCGCAGTATATTGAACACCTTGCAGATAAAAGATTGAAAGCAGTGGGCATGGAGCCTCTTTATAATGTAGAACATCCTATTAAATGGGTAGATAACTTTTCACAGTTTAATGACCAAAAAACAAACTTTTTTGAAGGAAACGTAACAAATTATTCTAAAGGTAGTCTAGACTTAGACGATTTTTAAGATGCAGTCTAAACAAAAAAAATTGGAAGTTGTGGCATTACAACTTTCTACATCTGCACGTTACCAAGAAAACCTAGATCATTTACTCTTTCATTTAAAAGCATACCAAGATAAACATATTATAGTCATACCAGAAGTGTTTTTAACCGCGTTTGATTATGAACATATGGCAACTGCCGCTAAGTTTTCTACGAATGCACTCAAAATACTTAAAAAAGAAGTAAATGAACAAATAGTGGTTTTAACATTAATCCTAGAAGAGGGAGATAGCTTTATAAACCAAGCTGTTGTCATTCATAAACATAAGGTCATATACAGACAAAATAAAGTAAAACTTTTTAAACTTGGTGATGAAGATTTGTATTTTCAAGCAGGTAGAAAAAAGAAAATTAAGTGTTTTGAGATAGAGGGAGTGAAGTATGCGTTACTTATTTGTTTTGAATTACGCTTTAAGGAATTATGGAAGCAAATAGAAGGAGCAGACGTAGTACTTATACCTTCTAGGTGGGGAAAAGCTCGAAAAAACCATTTGGAGATACTTGTCCGTGCCTTAGCTGTGATGAATCAGTGTTATATTGTTTTGGCAAACTCTGCTGATACAGATATGGCAAGTTCTTCTTCTATTGTATCTCCTGCAGGTGTATATATTATGGATGATGATTCGGATGTGATAGAAGGCAGTATAGATTTTAGAGAAATTAAAAAAATACGTCGTTATATAGTGATGGATTAAATAAAAACCCTATTTAATTAGATTTTAGATAAAATTCACCCAATAAATAGGGATGGGGGACGTAGAAGTAGATGATCAAAACAAGAAACAGACAAAATCTTGTACAAGAAATAGAAAAACATTTTGAATTAGATGAGCATGTTAAAGAGGCATTTTTAACAGTAGACAGAGAAATATTTGTCCCCAATGAATTTAAACATCTTTCGTACAAATTAGATGCACTCCCTTTGGCCGCAAGTCAATGGATATCTTCCCCTCTAACTGTGGCAAAAATGACACAACATCTTGAATTGAAAGGTGTTGACTCTGTATTGGAAGTAGGGTGTGGATCAGGGTATCAAGCAGCTATCCTCTCCAAAATATGTCGTCGAGTATTTACCATAGAACGTATAGATGAATTGTTAAAAGAAGCAAAAAATAGATTTTCACTTCTTGAAATGCATAATATTTTTGCCCGTTTTGATGATGGACAAAGAGGTTGGAAACAGTATGCACCCTTTGAACGTATTTTATTCTCTGCAACAGCTAAAGAGATTCCAGAAATACTATTTGAACAGTTAGCAGAGGGAGGCATACTCGTTGCACCGATTGAGGAGACAGAGAACTATCACATTATCACACGTTTTTATAAAAAAAGTGGACGGATTACATCAGAGACTATCGAACAGTGCCTATTTGTCCCTGTCCTGGATGGTACACAAAAGTAAATTAGGAGTTGTTTTGTCAACTTTTCATTATATTTATGTTATGATTGACAATATTGTAAATAGATGAGGGGAAAGTGTATGGAAAAATTGATGAAACCTGTTGAATATGCTAAGGAACTAGGCATTTCAAGACAAGCAGTGTATGCTAAAATAAAACGGGGTATCTTGACAGCTAAAAATGTTGATGGTAAACTTTACATTGTTGCTGACACAAATGAAAATAAAGAAACACAAAAGTCTAAAAAAGAATCAACCGTAAATCCTCCTCTAAAAACGGCATCTCCTAGTACAAACGAAAGTAAAGATTATCTAGCATTGTTACAGGCAAAAGATGAAACAATTTCTGTTTTAAAAGGAACAGTCAAAGACCTTAAGCAATCAAATAAACAAATTTCAAAGACCCTACGTGGGGAGATTGACTTACTTAAAGAAGCTTTTCACGAAATGCGTACTCTCTACACCCATCAATTGGAACAAAAGAGACCTTCTGAGATGATTGATGTATACACAGAAGAAGAGGACATCAGTAGCTGGGTAGGACTCAAGAAATTTATGAAACATGAAAATATTACAAAAGAAAAACAGAAAAACAAAGTAACCAAGCGTTTAAAGAAAGCGTATAAAGATGGTGACATAAGACTGATGAAAATAGAGGGAAAATTAAAAATAAATATTGAAGAAGATTATAAAGATTTACTAAAATAATATTTAAGTAAATAGCAGTAATAATTTACTAATGACATTGTCATCAGTACGTATCTTTATATGACGAATGTTATGCTTTGCAAAATGTTTTAAAAGTTTTAAATCATGTGCTTGAAGGTTATCTAGATACTTCGCTTTGGAGTGTTTACCAAAATATGTTTCGGTTACTCCCGAATATTTAGGACTTGTCAGAGTGACTTCTCCTAGTTGTTTGGGACTATCTTCCTCTTTATCTCTTACTACAATGGCTATGAGTTCATGTTTTTGCGCAAGATAGGATAAATCTATATCTTCTAAAAAATCACTAAGTATAAAGAGTAGTGACGGCTTATGAATACGGTTAAATAGATTTTTGACAGAAGCTTGATAGTCTATACTGGTATGCAGCAAGGTCGTCTCAAATAAGGTTTTTACAAACTTTTCAATAGAATATAACTGTTTGGTAGGGGGTGTATATGTGTTTTTCTCTTGAGCATAACAAAATCCTGAAAAAAGATCTCCTTGTTCTTCACAAGTATAGCCTAAAATAGCAGCAATCTCTGCAATCTTTTTTTGTTTGTCATTCCCCTTTGCAAAATAAAGATTACCATCCATAAGGGCAGCTACAACTACAGAAAGTTCACGAGATACATGTAGCTCTTTTATATATGGTTTTGATTGTTTAGCACTAATAATCCAGTGTATTTTACGAATATCATCACCAATTTGGTACTCCCTAAGTGCTGAAAAATCATACCCTTCTCCATGTAATAAAGAAAGATTATGTCCACTAAGAGAAGTATATACTTGATGTCTGGCTTTAAGTTGTAAAACTTTTAACGCATTTTTCATTAGGGTATAGGTAACGTCTCGACGAGAGTGGATATGAGTTCATCACTTGTGATACCCTCTGCTCTTGCTTCATAAGAAAGGACAATACGGTGACGTAAAACTTTATGAATTACCTCTGAAATGTCTGAAGGACTTACAAAACTCTTATCTTTTAAAAATGCTTGTGCTCGACTTGCCTTATAGAGATCTATGGAGCCTCTTGGGCTAACTCCAAACATGATAGATTCGGAGATATTTGATAGTCCATAATGTTTAGGGTCTCGGGTGGCAGAAATAAGTTGTACCATGTATCTTTCTAGTTCTTCATCTATATGTATATTATCCAGTTCTTTTTGTAAAGAGAATAAATCTTCAATAGACAATACCTTTTCTACCCTGTCAAAACCTTTTTGAGCACTCTTTCTCATAATATGCAATTCTTCTTCTTCGCTATTATGTTTGACGATGATTTTCATCATAAATCTGTCTAGTTGTGCTTCTGGAAGACGGTATACACCTTCTTGTTCGATGGGGTTTTGTGTTGCCATGACAAGAAATGGAGCTTCAAGATTAAAACTTTCATCACCTATTGTCACTTGTCTTTCTTGCATTGCTTCTAGTAAGGCTGATTGCACTTTAGCTGGAGCTCTGTTGATCTCATCAGCTAAGAGAAGATGGGTAAAAATAGGACCTTTCTTGATACTAAAATCATGATTTTTTGGGTTATATATTTGTGTCCCTATAATATCTGAGGGCAGTAAGTCGGGAGTAAACTGTATGCGTTTAGCATCAAGCTCTATAGCATTGCTTAAGGCATTAATGGTTGTGGTTTTGGCAAGCCCAGGAACCCCTTCTATTAATATATGCCCATTACAAAGAAGCCCAATAAGAAGAGCATTTATCATCTCTTCTTGTCCTATAACAGCCTTGGAAATCTCTTGTTTTAATCTTTCTATTATTTTATTCATAGTAAATCTAGTGCCTCTTTTTTTACTTTTTCTAGATTCATTTTACCATTTGCATACAAAGAGTTCTCTAACTTATCAATACACACAGCAAAACGTTGAGTATCATATGCCATAAGGGTTTGGAGAAGTTCTTTTTTATTTTTTGATTGTTTTATCTTTCCAAAAATTGGGTGAGGTGTTTTCGTGTATTTGTTTCTTGTCTGCACTCGGAATACCTTTGCTGTAAAAAAACCTGAGACAAATATTAGGAGGTAGGATAAAAATGTCTTAAGCCAACTCCAGTCCTCTTTGAGAACAGGAGGTGCGTCAACTTTATCAACCAATGCGCTTTTATTTATGTCTGTAATTGTGAATTTTTGGGAAGGTACTTTGAGTGTATAGACTTTTTCAGTTAGAGGGTTAAATGCCTGTATTTTTATAGATGGTAGTGTGAAATTCTTGTTATGCGAGAGTGCCATATTGTAACGTACAGTATTTTTAGAGCCATGCATCGTGGATAGGATATGCACTATAGGTTTTTCTTTAAAAGACGTAAAATTGATATCTGCGGGGAGTATTTGATTGAGTAGTGGAGTATAGCCTTTTCCTTTGATAATCAGTGTAACAGGGAGCGATTCATATACTTTGGCATGATACTTTTTAATGATATGCTCTAAAGTAAAATCACCAACAATCTGTGTATCTTTTGGTAATGACTTGACAAGGAGTGTCAAAGGAGGTAACTCGATGGTATAGTTTTTGGTAACAAGACCTTTGACATTGTCTCTGTCACCTGAAAAACTATAAGCCACAGAATCATCAGTAGTAACCTTTTTTCTGAGTTTAAATTCAATGTCTATGTTCCCATTATGAAGTGGATAAATAAGATAGGTGTAACGTATTTGTAATGCATGTGAACTACTTGACTCTTGTATATTCACTCTTTGATAAGTATAGTTTTTATTTTTGATGAGATCGAAGTCAAAAAGTAAAATAACATCATGGTTGGTTTGATTGATATCAAAAGTTAGAAGGACAGACTCTTTGACATAAGGATCATTTTTGTCTACATTAAAATGATAGCTGAAATCTTCTGCTTCTATATGCATTGCAGGCAAGAAAAGTATGAATAATAGTAAAAAGAATCTACCAAGGCTGTGTTTCATATATATATCCTTTATTGATCAGTTCATATACTTTTGAACTTAGGGGTTGTTTTTGAGGTGCTTCATATGAGATGAGTTTACTTTGTTTTTCTGTTTCTTTTGTCCGTTCTTTTTCGCCCATGCCTGATGATGAGCTAGGTTGGTCTTCTTCTCTTTTCTCATCGGCTTTTTTATGCGCAGATTCACTTTTAGTTGAGTGCGGACTTTGAGATTTAGGATGCGCTATACCAAGTGCCGAAGATTTCTTATCTTTTAAAGACACACAAAGCTTGAGATTATGTAATGCATCTTTATCAAATCCTAACTGTAGAGCCTTGATATAGTATATCTTGGCCTTAGTATATTTATGTAACTGTACATAAGCATTTGCCGTATTATAGTAGAGTTGTTGTTTGATAGGAATGGATGTAGATTGCAGCGAAGTATATAGTTCTATAGCTTTTTTATACTTGCCCATTTTGTATGCGGAGTTGGCTAGAAGAAACTGACTTTGTAAAGAGATTCTGTCTAGTTTTCTGAGCGTTTGATGTGTAGCTTTGTAGTTTTTATGTGTATAGGATTGGTACGATTTATAGAGATAATAATTGTCAAGAAGTGAGCCTTGTAAAGGGAGACCTAAAAAAACAAAAAAGAGGATGACGTATTTAACAGCGCGCGTATGTAGAAATAAAAACAAAAGCGTAGCTAGCAATAAAGGGAATTGATAAAATTCTTTGTATGAATGTTGATCTTTTTGTATCTGTTGTGTATTTTTATTTTCCTTCAGTTCTGAATGAATGATAGATGCAGTTTCTTTTGGCGTAGAAGCCACGGATAGATACTTACCTCCGATTTTATGAGTGAGTGTTGCTAGGATAGGGTTGATACGAGAAACGACAAGATTTCCTTCTTTATCTTTGACAAGAGTGCCATCCTTTTTGGAGACAGTTGTGCCTTGTGTCGTACCTAAAGCAAGTGTAATAAGTGAAATGTTACTCTTTTGTAAAATATCTGTTAACAACTCAGTGTTATTTTCTTCTCCTCCATCAGTCATAAGGATGAGTGTTTGGGGGGTCTGTGGTAGAGTAGTGAGCTTGGTAAAGAGTTTTTTTAGAGAAGTCCCTTTTGTGAGAATAAACTCTGGATTGAGCGTATCTAATGCAATGCTAACAAGGGTATGATCTGTGCTAAAGGGAGAGAGTAAAAGGGGGTTACTTGTAAACGCAATGAGCATGATATTATCTGTAATATTGTGTGAAAGTAAGTGCTTGATGGTTTCTTTTGCAAAAATATAGCGTGTAGGAGATATGTCCTTAGCATGCATAGAATATGAGATATCAATAGCAATAATAATCTGTTTTGCGTCTACATCACTTTTCTGTACAACCTCTTCTTGTACAGGACGTGCGAGGGTGATTATGAGTAAAATAAGAATAAGAACATGGGTCTTCACAACAATACTATTTGTACTTTTTATAAAAAAGATAACAAAAGGAATAAGTAGCCATAAAAAGATAGGCATTAAAAAGCTCATGTATCTCTCCTCTGCATCCAATATGTCCACCCTAATAACAGAATGAAACTAAGTAGAAGCGGGAAGGAGATTAGTAAATCCTGTTGAAGGTACTGTTCACTTCGTATATTGGAAGGCTCAAGTTTGTTTATCTCTTTGTAGATATCCTGAAGTTTTTTTGTATCTAAAGCAATGTAACTCTTTGCTTTAGTCTCACTTGCAATTGTTTTCAGGAGGCTAGCATCAAAGTTTGAACCTTTACCTAGCCCAATAGTATAGACTTTTATACCTAGTTTTTTTGCTTGTGTAACAGCAACTTTAGGAGAGGTTTCCCCAGCATTATGGTATCCATCAGTGAGTAAAATAATGGCTTTACTTTTGGCTTCACCAAAGGAGAGTGTACGTATTGCCTGCATGATGGCATCACCTAAGGCGGTACTCTCTCCTGCTATACCGACATTGGTCATGCCTAAAACATATATGAGGGAGTCCAAGTCATAGGTTAATGGTGAAGCGGTATAAGCAAAAGTACCAAAAAGAACTACACCTACATTATCATCATAACGGTTAGAAATGAAGTTTGATGCTAAGGCTATATTTGTATTAAACTTACTTGCAAGTCTATCATCAGGATTAAATCCACTTTGCGCCATAGAACCAGAAGCATCAAGCACTATAATAAGGTCACGACCTTTTTTATGACTTAGCGTAGAACTATTATAGATAAAAGGTTTGGTGAGTGCAAATACCATAAGTGTGTAAAGAAACATTTTTAGTAAAAGCTCCCAAGATATGAAAATACTTTTTTGTGTAACCCAAGATAGTTTTGGAAAATAATAGGGAATAGTATATTCTTTGCACCAGAAAAAACAAGGTAAAAAAAGTAATAAAATAAGATACCAAAAAGAGCCTAGTTCAAAATGCATACAACTATTTTAACACTAGTCTGATAAGTTTACGATATAATTAAGAGAAAAGCAAATAATAATTAATTTATATTTAGGAAAAATGAATGAAATTTAAAAAAAAGATAATACAGTTGTGTACAGTATTGTTTTTAATGGGGTATGTAAGTTCTACACAGTTATGTGCCGCAAAAGTAGAATATAAAGAAGAAGCATCGGATATAATTATAAATTCACTTCAGGCTCAGCCTAAGAAAAGCTTTTTAAGACGACTATATACTCAGCTCTTTTTCGTACCTATATGGATGAATGAAGGGAATGTCTCCATCAGGGCAAAAGATTTATTTGCCAAAATTAAGAATGATGATACACTTAATGTAAAAGGAAAACTATATAACAATACCTTAGCATTAGAAAGTACTGTTAGGACACTGTATGCAGAAGGTGGAACTTTAACACAAAAAGTAGAACTAGAATTTAAGATATCACAACTTTATTATGCATACACAAATTATGCATACTTTGGTAGTATTAACTGGGGTGCGTTTCAAGCGCGTATTTCTAATCTTATGGTGAATGATGTGAATACAGAATGGGAACTTAATAGACCAAATGCAGACCCAATTATGATGCTTGAGGATGCTGTACTGGGTGGAAGCTTATCTAAGCAGTTAGAAAATGCAGTACCAACGCAGTATCGTTATAAGGCATTACAGAAGAAACTTGTAAAGTATAGAGCGATACAAGCCAATGGAGGGTGGCCGAAAATAGAACTCTTAGGTAAATTAAAGCCATATAAGAAATTAAGACAAATTGTTGGTGTGGGCAGTTTACGCGAGCGTTTACGTGCTACGGAAGATTATGTTTCTTGTGAAAATAGTTTAGAAGATAATACTTATGATAAGTGCTTACAAAAAGCGGTAAAAATATTTCAAAAAAGAAATGGTATGAAAGCTGATGGGGTAGTAGGTTCAAGAACACTCAGACTTTTAAACACAACAGTAAATAAACGTATTGAAATTATTTTACTAAATCTTGACCGTATAAAGTGGTTACCAAAACATACATCACGTTTACATATTGTCATGAATATTCCAGATTTTATGCTCTATTTTGAAGAAAATGGAACCTTGATACAAGAAATGCGTACAGTAGTAGGTAAACCAAAGAACCCAACACCTATTTTTTCAAATAAAGTAAAAACGATTGTTTTAAACCCTTATTGGAATTTACCTAAAAGCATTATACAAAAAGAGATGATACCCAAGCTTCTTAGAAATCCAAATGCTATGGCAAAAAGAGGTATAGAAATACGGTCAGGATGGGGGGAAGATGCGGAAAAAGTAAATCCGCGTTCCATTGATTGGGTTGAATATCTTTACAGTGAACATATGCCTTTTCGTTTTGCACAGTTACCTGGGCCTAGAAATGCACTAGGAAAAGTGAAGTTCCTTTTTCCAAATAAATATGCAGTGTATATGCACGATACACCAGCTAAAAAATTATTCAATAGAAACAAGAGAGCATTTTCACATGGGTGTATTCGTTTGCACAAACCAAGAAAATTATTAGAAACCTTTTCTAAATTCAATAAAAATATTAATTTTAAAGAGTCACAGGAGACACTTAAAGGGAAAGATAGAGTAGATATCACACTTGAAGAAAAAGTGCCTATTGATGTCATATATTTAACAGCATGGGTAGACTATGACGGAAAGTTACAATTTAGAGATGATATCTACGGATATGACAAAATGCAGCTGAAGTCTTTTAGAAAATGGTAAAAACTTAAGGTACTTAGTATGGCGTTTGAATTTGCTATTGTGTTAACGGGAAGTATTGCTACAGGCAAAAGTACTGCTGCAAAGTTTTTTGAAACAAATGGATTTACAATTATAGATGCAGATAAAATAGCACATAAGATACTAGATGAGCAACATCTTGAGATTAAAGCACATTTTGGAAACGATTGTGTAAAAGAAAAAAAGGTAAATCGTAAAATACTTGGGGGTATTGTCTTTAATGATAAAAAAGAAAGATTATTTTTGGAGTCCTTGCTGCATCCTCTCATTTTTGATGAAATTAAACAACTTTCTCATGAAGAAGATATGGTAAAAAAGCCTTATTTTATAGATATTCCACTTTTTTTTGAGAAGGAACATTACCCTATCAAGAGACATTTGGTTGTCTATACCCCTAAAGATAAACAAATAGAAAGACTAATAAAAAGAGATGGTTATACAGTGGAAGATGCAATGATTCGCATAGATACCCAAGTAAATATAGAAGAGAAACGAAAACGTGCAACCTATGTGATAGATAACAGTGGAGACTTGCATCAGTTGATACATGAATGTCAAAAAGTAAAAGAAGAAATTCTAGGAGATTTTAGATGACTGTTACAAAATATTCTGGTAATGGCAATGATTTTATATTATTTATTGCACAAAAAAAAGAAGATAGATCAGAGCTTGCTCGTACTTTGTGTCATAGACAAAATGGAGTGGGGGCAGATGGTTTAGTTGTATTATTGCCACATAAAAAATATGATTTTGAGTGGGAATTTTATAATTCAGATGGTTCTGTTGCAGATATGTGTGGCAATGCTTCACGATGTGTAGCTCATTTTGCACATGAAAAAGGTATCAGCAAAGACAATAATGCAGAATTCTTAACGGGAGCAGGTCTGATACGTGCTAGTATTAATGGACTATATGTCGTTAGTGATATGGTTGAACCCGATATTATTCGTAAAGATATCGAAGAGTCTGGTGAAAATTGGTGGCTTATAAACTCAGGTGTCCCTCATTTAGTGGCAATACGTGAGAGCCTTGATAACTTTGACTTAGAAGAAGCAAGAAAGTTACGACAAAAATATAACTGCAATGTAAACATTTGTAAACTTGAGGGTGATGTAATGTACGTTAGAACCTATGAACGTGGCGTAGAAGATGAAACACTTGCTTGTGGTACAGGAATGGTAGCATGCTATATACGTAATCATATTGAAGGTCATGTTTCAGGACAATTAAAAGTGCAGCCAATCAGTAAAGATGAGCTTTATGTGAGTTACGAAAATGGCATATATCGTTTTGGGGGACAAGTGACTAAGACTTTTGAGGCTGAGACATTTATAGTATAAGGATGGTGCTCGATACAAGATTCGAACTTGTGACCACCTCCATGTCATGGAGGCACTCTACCGCTGAGTTAATCGAGCAATGGTACTAAAAGAGTGAAATTATACCGTGAGATACTTAAGTAATTGCTATTAGGGATGGGTACACTAGATAGATATGTAGGCAAAAAGAACATTTATTAAGTTGAAATTAAGAAATATCAAGTTATAGTACGCGTTAAGCTAAACTACTTATGAGAGTAGGGCAGAAAACTAGTACAGGTCTCCTTTTATACCTTCGTAATTAAGAAGAGATGGCTGAGTTGCAAATATAAGTCATTTATTTATGCCATCTAAAAGTAAAAAGTATAATACATTTTATTTTAATAGTATAAAAAAGGAGTATTTTAGTATGAAAAAAAAGATATTGATTGTCTTTGGAACACGACCAGAGGCCATTAAAATGGCACCTCTTGTAAAAGAATTTGAAAAAGTATCAGATGCATTTGAGACTAAGGTATGTGTTACAGCACAGCATAGAGAAATGCTAGATCAGGTATTAGACCTTTTTGATATAACACCCGCGTATGATTTAGATATTATGAAACCCGGACAAGACCTCTATGACGTAACGTCAAATGTACTTCTTGGTATGAAAGATGTTTTGATTGATTTTAATCCAGATATTGTTTTTGTACATGGAGATACTTCAACAACTTTTGCAACAGCATTAGCAGCATATTATCAAAAGATAAAAGTAGCACATATAGAAGCAGGATTAAGAACCGGTGACATATATTCTCCTTGGCCAGAAGAAGCAAATAGACAGCTTACCACACAAATTACTAAATATCATTTTGCACCCACCCAAACAAGTAAAGAAAATTTACTAAAAGAAAATGTAAATGATACAGAAGTAATTATCACGGGTAATACTGTTATAGATGCACTTTTCTTGGCACTAGACAAGATTAAAACGAATCAAAAACTTGAAACAACTATTATTGCGTCATTAGAAGACGCTATAAATAATAATACAAACAGAGATGAGGTATTTAGTATTTCAGATTCAAAATTTATTCTTGTGACAGGGCATCGTAGAGAAAATCATGGACAAGGATTTATTAATATTTGTAAAGCACTTAAGACTATTGCTGAAAATAATAAAGACTTTGATATTGTCTATCCTGTACATCTAAATCCTAATGTACAAAAGCCAGTCAAAGAACTTTTATCAGATACAGAGAATATACATCTTATTGACCCCTTACAATATGAACAGTTTATCTATATGATGGATAAATCATACTTTATTATTACAGATAGTGGGGGAGTACAAGAAGAGGCACCTTCTTTAGGTAAGCCTGTATTGGTAATGAGAGATACTACAGAGCGCCCTGAAGCATTGGAAGCGGGAACAGTAAAGTTAGTGGGAACTGACACAGAACTTATTATTGCTGAAGCACAAAAACTGTTAGACGATAAGCAATCATATGAGAAGATGAGTAAAGCAAGTAATCCTTACGGGGATGGACATGCAAGTGAAAAAATAGTTGCACATGTAAAAGGAGAGTTAAATGAATAAACATATTCCAACAGTTTGTGTTATAGGACTTGGTTATATAGGACTGCCAACAGCAGCTTTGTTGGCAAATAGAGGGTATGAGGTTCATGGCGTAGATGTTGTGCAAAGTACAGTAGATATAATAAATGATGGAAAAATTCATATCGTTGAGCCAGGGTTGGACACGTTTGTTCAGTCTTCCGTATTAAGTGGAAAACTAAAAGCAAGTACTGTACCAAAAGAAGCAGATATCTTTATCATTGCAGTACCTACCCCTTTTTATGATAATTATGTTCCAAATATAGACTATGTTCTCTCTGCAACAAATGCTATAGCGCCATACATTAAAGAGGGTGATATTGTTATATTGGAGTCTACTTCCCCTGTGGGAACTACAGATAAAGTTGAAGCGTTACTTAAGAAGGAACGTCCAGAGCTTTTCCCTGAAAATAAAGAGCCTAAGGTTTTTACAGCACATTGTCCTGAGCGTGTCCTTCCTGGTAGGATAATGATTGAGCTTGTAGAAAATGATAGAATTGTCGGGGGAACAACTCCTAAAGCTACAGAGCGAACAGTAGAGTTTTATGAAACATTTGTAGAGGGGAAAGTACTTTCAACAGATGCAAAAACTGCGGAAATGGCCAAGCTTACAGAAAATTCTTTTAGAGATGTCAATATCGCTTTTGCCAATGAACTTTCTATTTTATGTGATAAGTTTGAAATAGATGTGTGGGAACTAATTGCACTTGCTAACCGCCATCCACGTGTAAATATCTTACAGCCAGGTGCTGGGGTAGGAGGTCACTGTATAGCCGTTGATCCTTGGTTTATCGTGCATGCTGGAGGTAAGGATGCGAAAATTATTCGAACAGCGAGAGAAGTGAATAATTATAAAACAGAGTGGGCTATAGAAAAAATAAAAAATGCGGCACTTGAGTTTGAAAAGCAAAATGGAAGAAAAGCAAATATAGCCTGTATGGGTCTAGCATTTAAGCCTGACATAGATGACCTTAGGGAGTCTCCAGCACTATATATTACGCAAAAACTCACGGAACAACTAGATAATGTAGTTGCAGTAGAACCGAATATCCCTTTAGATACTTCACCAGAAAAATTAAAAATTAAAAATGTAAATTTTGCACTTAAGTCACTAAGTGATGCACTAGAAACATCTGATATTTTTGTAATGCTTGTTGCGCATAATGAATTTAAAACTACAAAGATTAAAAGTGATCTTGACTTTTGTGGTGTATTAAATAAATCAGAAATAGTTTAGACTATTTTTTGATTGAAATAAAATATTTACAGATATATGAGATTTTAGGTGATTCAAAAAATAAAAAATAAAGTTTTGACATTTGTCAATGACCCAAAATTTAAAGAGATATTATTTGGAAGTTTTTATACAACTATTGCAAAAATAGTTGCAATGTTGTTAGGGATAATTACTAGTATTATTGGTGCAAGATATTATGGTCCAGAGATGGTAGGATTCTCAATGATTATTAGCTCCATACTTGGAATAGGGGCGATACTCTCTACTTTTGGCTTAAGCACAGCAATGCTTCAGCTTGTTCCTGATTCTATTGTGAAATCGAATAATAATGATGCAGGTTGGGCTGTCTATAAAAAAGTGCTTTATCTGATGCTAAGTATTTCGTTTTTAACTTCAGTAATATACTATTTTTCAGCAAATTTAATCGCAAATACAGTTTTCCATAAGCCTGAACTTGCTTTTTTTTTAGCATTATCCGCGTTTGTTTTGGTTTTTCGTGCAGTATATGACCTCAATTCAGCGAAAATAAGACTTTTAGGCGAGATGAAAGTATATGCATTTTTCCAACTTTTACCAAAGATAACATCCCTCTTGTTGCTATTGTTGTTAACCTCTTTATTTTATAACCCATATAATTTGATTTACATTGTCTTTAGTGCTCCTGTACTTATGACCATTGCTTCATCATGGTATTTACTGAGATATAAGCAAAAAAATCACTTGAATCAATATATCCAAAAAGCTTCATTGCCTAAAAATAAAACAATACTTAGCGTTGCCTTTCCTATGCTTATAAGTACAGGTATGTTTCTTGTAATCGCACAGACTGATATTATCATGCTAGGGATGTATAGAAGTACCAAGGAGGTTGGTGTATATAGTATAGTATTGGCACTTCTATTGTTGATTACCTTTGTAATCAGTTCTATAGAGATGATTGCTGGGCCAAAGTTTGCTAAATTATTTTCAGAGAAAAAGATGGATGAATTAGAATATGTTGCTAAAAAATCAGCGAAACTTTCTTTTTTTATAAGCTTGCCTCTTATTCTTATTTTGATGTTATTGGGTAAATGGGTACTCTCTATTTATGGAGAAGCATTTACGGGCGGATATCTGCCTTTACTTATATTGCTCGCTGGACAAATAGTTAGTGCAATGGTAGGACCAGCAGGTTATATGCTTGATATGACGGGATATCAAAAACAATTTAGGAATATTGTACTCCTTGCAGGAGGGGTGAATATAGTGATGAACTACATACTTATTCCCTATTATGGTATTGAGGGAGCAGCACTTGCAAGTTTAATAAGTGTTATTATATGGAAAATGGGAACAGCATTCTATATTAAAAAAATATTTGGGTTTCATATACTATATATCCCTTTTTTAACCCACAAAAGAAATTAAATGACAAATAGAATAGTATATTTTGACAATATTAGAACAGTATTAATGCTTGCGATAGTACTTCTCCATGTCTCATGTGTCTTTGCAACAAAGGGGTATTGGACAGTTATTAGAAGTCCAGATACTACATGGTTGGCAAATATAAGTTTCATATTTTCAGAATCATTTGCTGTTGCAGGGTTTTTTGTCATTTCTGGTTATTTTGCCATGATAACATTGGAGAAATACCCCTCGAAAGTTTTTTTAAAGAAACGATTTATACGGATAGGTATACCACTGATTATTACAGCAATCACCCTAAATAGTATACAAGAATGGATTCTTGTAAAGTCAGGCTGGGTAGAGACATTTGATTTATATAAATATATTATGCAAGGTGAGTGGAAACACCATTTATGGTTTTTAATCAATCTTATTATTTATGGGGTTTTTATAGCAATATTTAAAAAATATATATTTGATTTAGATTCAAAACTGGCAAAAAAGTTGACAAATGTTTCAGGAGTAGCTATTTTATTTATTTTACCGTTATTGACCGTCATTGCTTTAATTATAGGTAAAATATTTAGATTTGATGGTGTTGTAAATTCGTCTGACTTCTTAATGTATTTACCATTTTTCTTATTGGGGATATTGGTTAAAAATAATCAATCAATTTTAAATAAATTTGAAAAAATTTCTCTAAAAGTATCCTTGCCAATTATCATATTTGGTAGTGTTCTAGTTGATATATTTAGAGAAGAATCGCTAAATATAGTCGCATTAACATTGATGATTTATGTTAATTTTTTAGTCAAATGGTTTGCTGTCGCACTTTTTTTTAAATTTTCAAGAAACTATTTAGTAAAAAGAAATTATTTTTCTATTGTAAATGGAAATGCATCATATATTATATACTTAGTCCATCATTTATGGATCGTGGTTTACGCGATTATTCTGATGCATTATGGCATAGGAGGGATAAGCGGCTTTATATCACTTTTCCTGCTTACTATAGTGACTAGTTTAATGATGTATAAAGTGATTGTTTCTTTACAGTCAAAATGGGAAGCTAGATTATAGATAATTTGATATAATTAAGAATAAGTAAAATTAGGCATAGAAGAGGGGATAAAATGTTATTTCACACAAATGGTATACAAAATAGAGCAGTATGGAATGCGATGAGGATACATGCTGAATTCATAAGAAATGCAGGCGAACCTGTGATATTTGTGGTAGATAAAGAGCATATGGATATCGCTAAATCTTCTTTTGAAAAACATACAATACTGACATATAAAAATATATTTGAATTTTTAAATATAGTGGTTACTCATCCAGATAATAAGATTTTCTCCCCAGATATATTTAGTGCATCAAGTATGTCTTTAGCCGTACTTTTAAAACGAAAAAAAGTTTACTATTGGGTACAAGGGGCTGTTCCAGAAGAGAGCTATATGAGACATGAGTCCAAAATACGTAAAAAAATACTTTCAAGCGTGGAGTATATTGGCTTGAAGTTTTCCAGTTACCAAATTTTAGTTTCAACGTATATGAAAGAATTTCTTGGAGAAAAATATAGAATGAATTTTAACAGCATCATTGTTCCATGTACTTCAGATCTTCAGTACATGGAAAGCAAAAAAGAGAAAGATAGCTATGTATATGTGGGTGGATTATCTGCCTGGCAAAAATTCGACCAGATACTATTAATGTTTAATAAAATCATAGAAGAAAATAAAAATGCTAAGCTTTATATCGCTACAGGTGAGACACAACAAGCAAGGAGACTTTTTGTTGAATATTTAACAAAGGAAGCTCAAGGACACGTCACTCTTCAAAATATAGAGACAAGAGAGGAAATGAGTGACTTTTTAAATACAAAAGAGTATGGTTTTCTTATTAGAGAAGATGATATCGTAAACAATGTTGCTTCCCCTATAAAACTTGCAGAGTATTTAAGTACAGGGGTAAATGTCATTATAAGTAGTGCTTTAACTAGTTATGCCCAAGAAGTTGAAAATGCAGGGGCTGGTATAATGGTTGAAAATGTTGAAGACATAAAAAAGTTAAAAGATTTTTCATCAAGTGTAACTAATGCATTAAAATTGTATGATAAAACATTTTCAGAAGAGAACTTAGTGAAGGACTATCAATCAATATTATAGTTAAATATTACCTTGTGCTTCTTGTCGGAACAGGGCTTATTTTCACAGTAGGACCCCTTTATCTTCTTTTTACGGCATACACAGTTTTGTTTTATTTGAAAAAGAGATCAGAGCATGGAGAGACAAAGACCCTTCCTAAGTTTACATTATTGCTTGGTATATTACTACTTATAACGCTATTTAATACATTTTTATATGTGGGACTAAATGGGATTATTCCTCAAGAAGGTTTATCTGTAACCATATTAAATACACGAAAATATTTTATTGAAATTACTTTTGCAATAGCACTTTATCTGTACTTGCGTGTCAAGCCTTTGTCTTATACGATAGATATTATTTTTTTAGGCATTGTCTCTAATATTATTATGGGTATAGTCGAATTGGCTATGGATCCTACACATAGGCTCTCAATGCTTTTTCCTGAGCCTAGTTCTGCTGGATATTATTATCTGTTTGTTTTTTTTATTATCCTGCATCATTATACAGGCAATAAGAAATTTTATATATCAAGATTTTTTTTGGTCTTGGGACTTGCCATAGGTTCAAAAGCACAATATGCATTACTTATTTTTGTAGGGTTGTTAAAGTATAGTACGATTAGAGGGATGGTCGCATTTTTACTTATCATCTCGGCACTCTTCTTTGGTTTTAAAGATAAGATTCTTAGTAATTCGGCAGTCATATATAATAAATATGTATTAGAAACCTATCTTGAAGGGGGACTGAAAGAGTTTAAGGAAGAAAATCGTATTTGGGGAACATATGTAACAAGAGTGAGTGGAATAGAAGGAGCTGTACGTTGTTTATATGAATATCCTTTTGGTATTGGGACTGCATATAACATTTGGTTTTCTCAAAATATGCCGGAGACAGGTATAGATAACCCCGAGACAAATAAGGTGATTGAAGAATATACAGCGACGGCAAGATCAAATCTATTGGATCTTTTTTTAAGAACGGGTATCTTTGGTATCCTTATATATTTTTACATTGGAACTTGGTTTTATAAAATACGAAAACAACGTTATTATCTCTATCAAAGTTTCCTAATATTTACTTTGTCGTCGCTTTTTCTTGAACTGAACCCAATGTTTGCCTATTTGGCAATTTTGGTTGTTATTCTGGAAAAAGAAAAGGCACAGATAAAAAAGGAGCAGAAAGATGCGAAAAATTAGATTTTTATTTGCTATAGTGATTTCGCTTATGCCTATGAGTGGTATAAGAATTTTTTTGTATAGACATATATTAAAATATAAAATAAATAGCTCAAAGATAGGTTTTGGAACTATTTTAGATATTGAAGCATGCGATATGGATGGTACGCTTATTGGAAATTTCAACCTTTTCACTGGACCTTTTTCCCTAACAATAAAAGAAGGAACAAGTATCGGATCGGGCAATGTCTTTCGCTGCGGGAAATGGGTCACAGATACAAACGCAACACATATAAACTTTCTGCATACTATGCACATTGGCAAAGCAGTGACTATAACGAACAAGCACTATTTTGATCTAGCAGGATTAATTGATATAGGTGATGGCTCTTGGGTTGCTGGATATGCATCGCAGTTTTGGACACATGGCGGTGAAAAATCAGACAATGACATTATTATAGGTAAAAATTGTTATTTAGGTAGTGCAGTTCGTTTTGCACCTGGAAGTATGTTAGCCAATAATAGTTTGGTGGGCATGGGGAGTGTTGTGACTAAAAAATTCAAAAAAGAAAACATTATGATTGCAGGGGCTCCAGCAGTTATGAAAAAAGAAAATTTTGATTGGCAAAAAGACTTATAGTAACGATAGGATAATAGTCTACAGATATAATGCAAAAATTTTTAAATTATACACAAAAGGATTTATATTGAAGCTATATCGTGTATCAAATAAACACATTACATATTTACTCTCAACCTTTATTATTGTTTCTCTAGTAGGATGTGAATACTCAGGAAAAACCAATGACACCCCAGCTAGTGTGAAAAATACAGATACTCAAGATGCGGAACATCTTACTAATGCTCCCACACTTACTGCTTCAAAGAAAAAAAAGATACTTTTTGCCATAGCAGGAGACAGCAAACGAGCTGATGACGCAGCACAGGAAGAAATCTTTTATTCAAGATGGCTGAAAGAATTTAATGTTGACTACCTTCATACGGCGGTAACAAGTATAGAGTCTCATACTTGGACAAATGGTAAACAAAGCATTGTAAAAGCACAATTACCTCGTATTGTAGAGAAAGCAAAAGAGTATGGCTCAGATGGTGAAAATGTTATTATAGCTTATGAATTAGGTACAAATGATATAGATCACTGTAAGAGTCAAGAGCGTATAAATGCTATTAGAAATAAGGATAAAGTACAAGTTGAGGTGATCGAAAAAGAGTGTAAAAATATCGTTTTTGAAAGTTTAAAAACTGGAATTACCGCTATTCAAACTGCACTCCCAAGTGCTTCTATATATCTATCTAGACCAGCATTGGCTGCAAAACCTAGGTTAAAAGAAATATATGAAAGGTTAGCAAAAGAGTTTAATCTGCTTCTTGTAGACTCTCCTATAGAAAAATATATGGAGCAAGACCCAAAGAAACCTAAAAATGGCCCAGAAGGATTTAAGTATCTTAAAGACAATACCCATCCCTCTTATGCAGGGATGCTAAGTACACTTTATGCAGACTTAAATTGTATACTTCCAAAAGAGAAAAAAGGGAAATTACGTGCTAAGGTAAATGAATCATTATACTCGGATACCACATCAAAACAAGGTCAAAATATTGCAAAAGGGATAAAGCTTCAAAAAGAAATAAGAGCTAGCGATGAAGAAGCTACCAAAGGTGAAAAATATAGAAGCCTGACAGTGCCTGTCATTGGAGGTTCCATATTAAAAATAGAATCACCAGTGAAGATAGAAGGAATCATAGCAGTAGATAAAAATGATAAAGGTATTGATGGCAATAGTTTGACAAACTCTAGACTAGATAGCTCACTACTGAGAACAAAAGCCTCTAATCTTGAAACAGGGCGTTACGAATTCATCTATATTCCAAAAGGTACTGCGCAAATCATTATTAACCTAGCTATTCTTAATGTCCCTCGAGTACATGATGTTCTTTTAGAGAAAACCCCTATGAGATTAACATATGCAAGTCCTGAAGAGATGAAAAAGTGGCACCCAGACTTAAAAGAAATCACTTCCAATCAGGCTAAATGTATACAAAGTGAATATTGGGATATGAATCTATGGAAAACAAATTAAGTTAAAACTAGTTTTATGGATGATTTTATTTCTATAGGCAGTATAAGCTATTTTTAACTATTATTAAGTAGAATCAATGCCAATTAGGTATTTAAGATATTAGATACCCGAATCGAAAGTAAGGATGCAATCCATGAAACAATTTACACAAAAAAATACAAAAAAATATATAGTTTCTTTTTCTATCATCACGGCATTAGCTGGATGTGGAGGAGGTTCTGAAAAGCCTATTTCGGATAACAATAACATTGTATCAAGTCCAACAGCTCCAATTGTAGACAAAAACACTACAGTAGACAAAAACACTACAGTAGATAAAAACACTACAGTGGAAAAACCAATTGTAGCTCCAGATACCTTTGTTTGTACAAAAAACAAGCCATGGGAGTGTGGTGCACTTCAAATCTCATCCAATAAAATGTTACAACATGCTGATGGAAGTGATTTCTTCTGGATGGCAGATACAGCGTGGGATTTATATATGAAAAGTAAAGCCGATATAGATACCTATTTGAGTGACCGTGCTAGTAAAAAGTTTACAGTGATACAAGCTGTAGGCATGCATAGCCATTGGTCACATCCTCATGATAACCAGTATCCTTTTGTTGGTGGTGGAAGAACTACAGCACCCAATGAGATATATTGGAAACATATAGATTATATGATAGATAAAGCAGCTGAGAAAGGTCTATATATTGCTTTCTTCCCTGTATGGCATCACGCAGTAGTAAATAAAACCTTTATGAACCCAGCAGAATCTGAAAAGTTTGGAACATGGATAGCAAATAGATATAAAGATAAGAAAAATATTATTTGGGCAGTAGGTGGGGATACACCTGTAGATGCTAAGCCTCCTTATGTAAATCGTGCACCAAAGGGTATGACAGTTAAAGAAGAAAAAGCCATATGGAATGGACTCGGAAGTGCAATCGATAAAGTTGTAGGCGATACGCAACTCATTACCTTTCATCCCCTACTTACTATCCCTAGTCAAATATTTGGTAAAGCTAAATGGTTAGATTTTAATATGCTCCAATCTGGACGACGTTCTACTTGGGATTCTGTAGAAATAGTACAAAGAGCAGCTAAAGAAGGACTTGCTGTAGTAGATGGAGAATCCCTCTATGAAGATTTTGGTCTAGGTGATTATGGTGGAGAGAAAGATAGACGTAATGCGTATCAAATAAGAGATGATGCTTATAGTCAAATATTTGCAGGTGCCTTTGGGAATACCTATGGGCATGGCTCTATATTTTGGTTTTGGGAAGAAACAAAAGCACCTCCTCCATGTACTTGGGCATGTTTCCCAAATATGACATGGAGAAAAGCACTCAATGCAAAGGGTGGAACACAAATGCAATATGTGACAGAACTTATGCAAAGTAGACCACAATCTACAAGAGTATCTGACCAGTCAATTATCGTAGGTACTCCATCAGCATTTGCTCCAGAAGGTATCATCGGAACCAGAGGTGACGGCTATGCAATGATATATACACCTCACGGAAAAGATATTAATGTTCAATTAGGAAAAATATCTGGAGATGAAGTGAAAGCATGGTGGTATAACACAAAAACAGGGAAAGCCACAGAGATAGGAACCTTTGAAAATAGTGGTACACATATTTTTGAGACTCCAGGAGAAGAAACAGCAATTCCTGAACATATATTTGAATTCATTAAGAGTGGGAATGACTGGGTATTAGTTCTAGATGAGTTAAGTAAAGGGTA
>JAKIUE010000104.1 GCA_021647715.1 Sulfurovum sp. | reverse complement strand
TTCATATTTGACCTTAAACAAGTACTCCATCAAGTGCACCACGTGAGACTTTAGTCACTTTCACATCTACTATCTTGCCGAGTAGTTCTTCACTTCCCTCTACAAAAAAAAGCTTTCCGTCATCAGAGCGTCCAGAAACCCTTCCATTGGCTTTCAGTTCATCAAAGTAAACTTTATGTACTGCACCCATTTGTTTTACCATAATCTCATCTAGAATTTCTGTATGTCTTGCCTGCAACTTGGTGAGTCTAGCACCTGAAAGTGCATTGTCAATTTGGTTGTCAAAGTCTGCTGCTTCTGTATGTGGGCGTGGGGAATACTTGAATGAAAAAAGTTGTTCAAAACGCACTTGCTCCAACACATCCATCGTCTCTTCAAAGTCTGCATCACTTTCACTAGGAAAGCCCACAATAATATCGGTTGAGATAGTCGCTTCTGGACATAGATTTCTTATCTTTGCACAACGGTTTAAAAAGTTCTCTTTGGTGTAGCCTCTTTTCATGGCTTTAAGTAAAGAGGTTGAGCCACTTTGTAAAGGTACGTGTATTTGTTTACAAATTTTTGGGTTTGTTGCAAATTCATGTAAAAAAGTATCATCCATATGTAGAGGGTGTGGTGAAGTAAATCGTATACGTTCAAGCCCATCAATAAGAGATATTTTTTGTAAAAGCTGTGTAAAATCACATACCTCTTCAGATGTACCAAAACGTCTACCGTAGTTGTTTACATTTTGTCCTAGAAGCATGACTTCTTTGGCACCTGTATTGACTGCTTTTGTTATCTCAGAGATGATTAATTCAGAGGGAATGGATATCTCTTCACCTCGTGTAGCAGGGACAATACAAAATGTACATGTTTTGTCACATCCTATAGAGATATTTACCATTGCCTTAAAAGGGTTGGAGCGGTACTCACCAAAATCATAACTGCTTTCATCAAAGTCTGTTGCTATCTCTACTGCATGTTTTTTATCTACTACCTCAGTAATTTTGGAGACATTTCTTGCTCCTAGCACAAAATCAACTGCAGGGGCACGTTTGATAATATCTTTGCCTAAATGTGAGGCGGTACATCCTGTTACCCCTATTTTTGCACCCTCTTTTTTGTGTTTGTTGAATACGCCAATTTCTGAAAATAGTTTGGCCACTGGTTTTTCACGTACAGAGCATGTATTTATAATGATAAGGTCAGCATCGGATAGTTCAACGGTTAGTTCGTAAGGTTCTTTTTTATTCAGTTCTGCAATCATATGTTCGCTGTCGCGAACATTCATCGCACATCCAAGTGTTTCTATAAATAGCTTTTTCAATCCTATATCTTAGGCAATGATATGCACTTCGTAGATATACTCATTCTCACCTAGTCCGTATTTTACTTCTCTCATATAAACAGAAAAACCTTTTTCTTCAAAGTATTCTATTAGTTCTTTAAGCTCTTTATGTGAGTTTTCTTTATCAAAATAAAATATAGATTTATTTGCTAGTTCTTCTTCTATCTTTTTTAATTCAATCGTCTTAGGCTTTGCCTTAAGTGTAGTTCTAGCAAGTTTTAATTTCATCCATTATACCTTTGTCATCGTTAAGTTGTGTATTGTAAATATGGTTTATTATACTTCATTTTCAGTAAAGGTTCGGTTAGATATAATGTTATACTTTCAAAACACCACTTCCTAGACGTTCTTAACACTGTTATGTTACCTCTTGTAGCGGTAGATTGAAAATCATATCACTATCAGAGGAAAAAACATGGAAAAAATATTAGATATTATAGAAGCCATCGCTCATGAAAAAAATATTTCAAAACAACATGCTATAGAAGCATTTACAGATGCACTAACAAATACAGCAAAAAAACTCACTACCTATACTTCTGCTTTTGAAGTACTCATAGACCATGATACAAGAACATATACTGTACATAAAGTCATTACCGTTGTAGCAGATGGTGATTCTCAGCTCATGACTGAAGTAGGAAGAGATGACAACAAAGAGATGATACCTTCAGATGGTTTCATTTCACTCTCCGATGCCAAAGAAGAGTATGATGAATCTCTTGAAATTGGAGATAAACTCTCCGAAGAATTTATACTCGAAGACCATGGTCGTACCGCATCAGCCAACCTCTTTAAAGAACTAGAGTATCATGTACAGCGTCGTATAGAACAAGACCTTTTTGAAAAATACAGAGAGAAGGTAGGTTCGGTTATGCTTGGAACGGTCAACCGTATAGATGCGGATGATAATACACATGTTGAGATAGGAGAACTTAAAGGAGTTATGAGTCTTAGAAATCGTATTAAGGGAGAAAGTTATAAACGTGGAGATAGCATAAGAGCACTTCTTCGCTATGTCTCTGTTGATCCTCAGTATGGACTTTTCTTGGAGCTTACACGTACCTCTCCAAAATTTCTAGACTCTCTTATGGCGTCTGAAGTACCTGAAATTGCAGATGGTGTGGTAGAGATAATAAATTCTGCTCGTATACCAGGAGAACGTGCAAAAATTGCACTCAAATCAGAACAAATGAACGTGGATCCTATTGGTGCCGCAGTAGGTGTAAAAGGCGTACGAATCAATGCAGTAAGCCAAGAGTTAGATGGAGAAAATATTGATTGTATTGAATACTCACCTATTCCTGAAGTATTTATTACCAGAGCTTTAAGCCCTGCTATTACACAGAGTATCAAAGTAGATACTGAAGAGAAAAAAGCTATTATTAATATCACGGGAGACCAAAAAGCAAAAGCCATTGGTAAATCAGGAATTAATATCCGTCTAGCTTCGATGCTTACAGGATATACCATAGAGCTCAATGAAGTAGAAGGTGTATCTGAAAGACAAGTTGACTCTAGCGAGCCAGAGATACAAAAAACGACTGATACCTCTGCATTAGAAGATTTATTTAAATAAACCTTCTTTTTAAGATAAAATCATCGTAGAAAAATTCTCTGCATCTAAAGATGCAGAACCCACTAAAACACCATCCACTCCAGCAATACTCGCAATTTCTTTTATATTCGCAGGTTTCGCAGAACCACCATAAAGCAAAGGTATATCTTTAATGACATTTTTAAGTGCTCTGTGCGTAGTTGAAATCTCTTCCACTGTAGCACTTCGTCCCGTCCCTATAGCCCATATAGGCTCATAGGCAATAGTCAATTTAGCGTAAGTAATATCTATACCTTCAAACTGTGCTAAAAGGTATTGCATTACTGACTCAAAACCTTTTTCACGAATATTTAAAGGTTCACCTATACAATAGATAATTTCAAAATCTTGCTCTTGAAAAAAAGAGAACTTTTCTACTATATTCTCTTGATTTTCATTTAATAACTCACGACGTTCACTGTGTCCTATAAGTATGGTTTTGATATCAAACTCATCGAGTTGTTCCAGTGCTATTTCCCCTGTATATGCACCATTTTGTGTAGGATAAGCATTTTGTGCACCTACTGTAAAATCACCCTCATAACTATCAAGTGCAGAAGAAGGAGGGAAAATATATACTTTATCTTCAGCTTTCTTTGCCCCTAATTTTGCATTTAACGCTTCTATATAGTTTTCTGTACTTTTTCGTGTATGATTTGCCTTAAAATTTGCCGCATATATCATGGTATACCTTTTATAATCGTTTTTTGTCTAGCTTTCTAGTGCTTCAAGACCAGGAAGTACAGCACCTTCTATGAGTTTTAAACTAGCACCCCCACCTGTAGAAATAAATGTCATTTCATCTACATCTCCAGCACGCTGGACCACATCTGCAGTATCACCACCACCTACAATGGTAGTTGCATGCGTTTGAGCAATATTGTTTGACATTGCCATGCTTCCTTTTGAGTATCTATCCATTTCATACACACCCATAGGGCCATTCCAAATGATAGTTTGAGCATCATTGAGTGCTTCTCTAAAAAGTCGTGTGCTTGCAGGTCCCACGTCTAAGCCCATCCATCCTACTGGTATTTCCTGGATAGGCAAAAACTTCACTGTTGTGTTTTCTGAAAACTCTTGCGCAGCTACTACATCGACAGGCAAATAAAACTTCACCCCAAGTTTTTTTGCTTTTAAGATAATGTTATTCGCTTCTTCAAGTAAATCATCTTCTACCAATGAATTACCTACTTCATGGCCATGTGCTTTCAAGAATGTAAATGCCATTCCCCCACCAATAATTACTTTATCCACTTTAGTAATAAGATTTGTGAGTGCTTGAAGTTTTCCAGAGACTTTAGATCCACCCACAACTGCAACAAAAGGACGTACAGGGTTTTCGAGTACCTTGGAGAAGAAGTTTACCTCTTTACCCATCAGAAAACCTGCTGCTTTATGCTCTGTATCAAAAAACTTTGTAATGGCATGAATAGAGGCATGTTTTCTATGGCATGCACCAAAAGCATCATTCACATAAATATCTGCAAAATCTGCTAGTTTTTTTGCAAACACTTCATCATTTTTCGTTTCACCCTCTTCATAACGTAAATTCTCAAGCAGTAAAACATCCCCTGCTTCCATGTTTGCAGCTTTTTCTTGTGCATCGGGGCCTACTACATCTTCTGCCATAAAAATATCTCTTTTTATTTTCAAAAGTGTATGTAGTCTTTTTGCTACAGGGAGTAAAGAGTATTTTTCTTCATATTTTCCTGGCTCTGGTCTTTCATAATGTGAAGCCAAAATAATTTTACAGTCTCTATCGATACAATAACGAATCGTCTGTAATGCAGAACGGATACGTCTATCATCTGTAATATTTCCAAATTCATCTTTAGGGACATTAAAGTCACATCGTATAAATACTCTTTTACCATCTATCTCTAAATCTTTAAGTGTTCTCATCTATTATCAATCCTCTATTTTTTACTTATATGTACAGCCATATCGACTAAACGACAAGAATATCCCCACTCATTGTCATACCATGAGAGTACCTTAACCATGTTACCACCTATAACTTGAATAGTGTCAAGAGGTACAACTGTACTTAACTCTTCACCTACAAAATCCATAGAAACACGATATTCTTCATCTACCCCAAGTATGCCTTTTTGTGAGCCTTCACTGGCTTGCTTAAAAGCTTTTTGTACTTCCTCTACCGTTGTGTCTTTAGCCAATGTTACGGTTAAGTCAATCATAGAAACATCTGCAGTTGGTACTCTGATGGCCTGTCCGTTTATTTTTCCTTCTAAGCTTGGTAGTACTTTAGAGATGGCTTTTGCTGCTCCTGTAGTAGTAGGTACCAAGTTTACAGCACCTGAACGCCCTTTTCTTGGGTCTTTTTTATGTTTAGCATCTAAGATTGGTTGAGACGATGTGTATGAGTGTATGGTTGTCATCAAAGCATTTTCTATACCAAACGTATCTTCTAATACTTTAGCAACGGGAGCCAAACCATTGGTTGTACAAGAGGCATTGGAGACAACAGCTTGTCCTGCATACTCGTCTGCATTTGCACCCAGTACAAATGTTGCAGTATCATCTTTAGCTGGTGCTGAAAATAGTACTTTTTTAATGCCATTATCTAAGTAAGGCTGCACAGACTCCGCTGTTAAAAATGCACCTGTACATTCAAGTACCAACTCTGCTCCAGTAGTTGCAAAATCTATTTTAGACAAGTCACGTTCTGCAAATATTTTTG
>JAKIUE010000103.1 GCA_021647715.1 Sulfurovum sp. | reverse complement strand
AACTCCATGGGAATGAAGCTGGAAGAAAGTTTTATTACTAACCGCCCCGATTTTAAGGGGATTGAAACAATTACTTTTTCTTGTCTTTTACCAATCATAGATTACTAACCGCCCCGATTTTAAGGGGATTGAAACTGAATGCTCTTTCTACTAAACACATTTTTTTCATTACTAACCGCCCCGATTTTAAGGGGATTGAAACGCTAAATTAGTTTAGTTTTCAAAGTTATTACAAATAGACACTATTTGTCTTTTTAATGCCCTA
This sequence comes from Sulfurovum sp., assembly GCA_021647715.1. GTDB lineage: Bacteria > Campylobacterota > Campylobacteria > Campylobacterales > Sulfurovaceae > Sulfurovum. The sequence continues at coordinate 5,413 of JAKIUE010000103.1, read as the reverse complement.
TAATGCTCTTATCAAAACTTGAACCGTCAAGTTAAGCCTCTATGCATTAAGTGCCTACAAATAATTTATAAAGGAGTTTCCATGATACCAATACCATTGTGTGTTTGGGCGATAGCTGCAGTTGCTACAGCTGTTGCTGGTAAAGAGATCTTGTCTGATAAAAAGGACAAGTAGCTCTTTGCTACACTTACTTTTAAGAACTACCGTATAATAAACAGAACCCAATCAACAGAAAGAAGAGCATGAAAAAAACCTTATATATTTTAATGTCGCACAAGATAACAATGCATCAAATGAATGATGCTAAAGCATGTCTTACTGTTGATAAATTTGTAACTTTACCTACAGAAAGTTGGTCACAAATACCAGCAGACTTTGAAACAGTTGATTCTTCTTTACTCCCATTAAAGGCACAACTTCTAGCCGAAGCAAAAGAAGGTGACATACTTTTAGTGCAAGGTGACTATGGTGCTACATTTAATATGGTACAATTTGCTAAAGAGATTGGCATGTTACCCGTGTATGCTACGAGCAGAAGAAAAGTTTCTGAAGTTGCAGATGGAGAAAAAATAAAGACTATACGTGAGTTTGAGCATGTACGGTTTCGTAAATATTAAAGGACTTACATGGCAAAAATATTGATATCTTCTTTAGGGACAGGGCTTAAAAAAGAGGGTGAATACCAAAAAGCAAAATACACACTAGAAGGAAAAAGTTATACGACTACATTTATTGCGGAGGCACTCACCGAGCATCTTGAAATAGACAAACTCTTTCTTGTAGGAACATCTAAGTCCATTTGGGATGCAGCATACGAAGCTTTTGGTGGAGATGATGAGGAATATCAGTTAGAGCTTATAGAAAAAAAAGAATCTCAAGGCATTGCAGAAGAGGTTCTTAGTAAGTTTGATAAGCAAATATCGAGATATCTAGGTTCAGAAGGTTCAAAAGCCACACTTATTTCATATGGCATAGACGATGATGAATTGTGGGGAGTTTTTGAGAAATATCTGGAGATAGCTGAACATATTGAAAATGGTGATGAGTTGTACTTAGACATCACACACTCTTTTAGGTCGTTAGCGATGATGTCTTTAGTTATGACACAATTTGCTTCTTCCATCTCAGACAAAAAGTTTATACTCAAAGGTGTTTACTATGGTATGTTGGAATATCAAAGTGAAACAGAAGAAAATGTAGCTCCTATTGTCAATCTCAATATTTTGTTTGAATTGCAAGAGTGGATTAAAGCCATAGATGCCATTAAAAAGTATTCGGATTTTGATCCATTGGTTGAGATAATGGAAAAAGAGGGAATAGAAACAAAAGTTGCCAATGCATTTACTGAATTAAATAATGCAATTAATATGGCAAACATGGCGGCAATGCAAAAGTTTGTTGAAAATGCAAGTAAAAAAATAAAGTCTATTTCAAATTCAAATAATAGAGTGATTGCATTACTTGCGGGAGAAGTTATAAAACTTGTAGATGAATTAAATCATGAACGCATGTCTGATTTTCAATTTGCATTAGCAAAGTGGTTTTACAGAAATAAAAATTATGCAATGAGCTATATGGCATTGGCAGAAGCAATAGTCACAAAGAACTGTGAAATATCGGAGCTAGACAGAACTGACCTAAGTAAAGAAAATAAAAAAGCTATGAAGAGTATTAGTTATCCTTATGATAAACTATTCCAAAAAATATATCCCGATAGCATTACAAATATACGAGACAACATAGCACATCAATTGGATGAAAGAAAAGACAGTACAGGAAGAGATATAGAAAAGCTTCCAAAATTTATAGAAGAATTTGAGTCTTATTTTAAAAGAGAGCGAGTAAGCAATGTCAACAAAAATAAATAAAAAAATAAAAAGTATATTTCTTCTCATGCAACGATTGGCTGAGGGACAAGAGTTGTACTCACAAGATGTTATGTTGCAAGAAGAGTTTTTTGAAAAAACAGGCGAGACAGCAGAGAGAGGGCTGCGTAGGTATTTGGAAGATATATATAATCTTTACGGTCATATAGTATTGATTGAGAAAAAGAAAAAAGAGTTAAACGATCGTAAAGTAAACGTGTATAGAGTGATGGACATAAAGCAAGACGTAAATAAAATCTTTAAGTTTTTTATAGAAAACAGTGATGATCTCTCATGGATACTTCAGATGATACATGAAAATGATCCATCATTTTTGAAAGATATGAGTAGTGATGAAAAAACAAAGATAGAAAAAAGTCTCAAAAAAGATGAAGGTATTTTTGTATTTAAAAGTAACCCTTTTGAAAACCTTGAAGATACCAATCAAAAAGAGATATTTAAGACCTTGAAAAAAGCAGTTAAAAATCATGAATATCGTTCAATAGAGTATGAGAAGAACAAAGCAGAAACACTTGAAAATCTAAAATGTCTTAAGTTGGTATATATAAATAATAACTGGTACCTTGCTACAGAAAATGAAGAGAAAGCATTTCGTTTGTTACGTTTGAGTTTTATGAAAAGAGTACACTATGCGAAGGACAAAGCAACATTTCAGTTAAATAGAGTGGAGTATTATGCAAACTTTTTTTTAACGGTACAAAACGCCTTGACACTTGCCAACACACCATTTAAGAAAGCTACCTTTAAAGCATCACCCAAAATAGCAATATATTTTAAAGAGTCGATGAAGCCATTTTTCCCTTCACAAGAATTTGTAAGTACTGAAGAGGATGGCAGTATAGTATTTACTGTAGAATACACCCAAAGTATGGAGATACTCCCCTTTGTCAAGCAGTGGCAGCCAGATATTACTATTGTTAGTCCTGATAGTCTTAAAAAGACTTTGATAAAAGATTTAAGACGTGCCGTCGAAAATCATCAGTAAAACTCCTTGTAAATGACATAAATTGTCCTAAGATATGTCTATAATGACACTATCAAAACAAAGGACACTATGATGAATATCTCAACAATAAAACATAATTTACCAGTAGCAGGAAAAGTGTACAATAGCTTGGACATCATAGGTAATACTTTTGGTCGCTATTTCGATTATAAAAAAGAAACAGCTATGATAGAGTATGAAATAGAAAAACTACATGCTCAAACGAAGGTGATTACTGAACGAATAAAGGCAGAACTTCAAGTGTCCTTAGATAATAATCAAAAGAATTTCACTCAAGAAATGTTCAGGTTGGAAGCCATAGCTAATGAGTTGAAACAAGGTGCTGTACGTAAAAATGAAATTATGGCAAACACTACACTTTGTATAGAGGCACTTGTAAATCCAAATACCCCAACTGAGCTTTTAGAAAAATTGTGTAAGGTCATTGAAAACTATAACAATATGATAATTGTGCTCGAACAAGAAGGGACAAAACGTCTAAGCCTTATGAGTCATTTTACTCCATCTGTGAAATTGATAGAAGGATAAAAGATGTTACCATGGATCATAGGAGCAGTTGTTGTTGGTGTAGGTGCAATAATGCTCGATGATGCTAAGTCCCAAAACAAAAAAGCAAGAAAAAAACACAAAAAAACATACGACAATTCTGTAAAAAAGATAACACATAGCTATGAAAATGCACAAAGAAAAAACAGTCTGGATAAACTTTTTAAAGCCAAAAGAGTCAAGCAAAAAATAGCTGATACCATTTATGCTGAACTAAAGAGTAAGAGAAATAGCTACGAAGAGATAAATAATAATATTTATATGTTAAAAAAACGACTCAGTGAACTTTTTGAACAAAAGAAAATTGCAAACAGCCATGATGAAAAAAAAGCTATCCAAAACAGTATAAATTTGATTGTGAATACTCGAAAAGATTTGTTCCTAACAAAAGATGAGATAAAAGTAAGTATCTCTGCCTTGAAAGCTCAACTGAAAGATGCAAACCTTAATACAAAGATGATACAAAATGATATCAATTTGATTACGTATTGATACAAAATAGTATTAAAAGACACTATTTGTCCTTTTGTTACTTTATAATACTTGTATAAAGGAGTTCCTATGATACCAATACCATTGTGTGTTTGGGTGATAGCTACAGTTGCTGTAGCTGTTGCCGGTAAGGAAATCTTGTCTGAGGACAAGAAATCCTCTTCTGACTCTTAAGAGTCGGAAAATAGACCAGCTAGCTTCTTTTGAAGTCAACATTTTCACATATACTTTGTTTCTTTCATGAGACATACATATCAGAAGGATAATAGATGAAAATTAAAACACCAAAACAACGAATTGTCTGGGGATTTAGTCCTGTTTCTCGTATAGTACCCTCAAAGAAGAGATATAATCGTAAGAAAGAAAATGGACAGCTTAAGAAGTATAGAGGAAATGTCAATAATAGGTGATAAACTAAGAACAAGCATTTCCGTCATCTTGCAAAATTTCAATGATGGAACAAGACTCCTCTTGAAAAAAGTTCTATGTCTAAGTTTCTAGAAGCTAAATTTACCTAGTAAATGTAACCCCAATAACAAATAAGGAGGCATAATGCCTATACCACATAAAGTAGTAATAGAGTGTCATAAGTGTCAGTACACGAAGGTTGTAACTAGAGGTGACTGCTTGCCTGATACATCGATGTTTCAGAAATGTCCTAAGTGTGGAGCGATGATGCAAGACAGCAAGAAGAGTGCAGATGAAGTTGGCGGTATTTTAGGTACGCTTGTAGATAGTGTAAAAAAACTACTCAAGTAGAGCAGAATATAAATAATCTCTACCATATATCATTTGCTTTAATGCCAACATTAGTAAAACACATAGGAGTGTAAATGAAGTTCATAATTTTGAAGCCATTACGTTTGTGGTGTTTTTTGGTATCCTAGCATCCGTATTTAAAAACTTAGGCTCAGGCATAGCTTCTGCCATAAACATAAGAACCATTGTATCTATGCTTTCTTTGGAGGCATAGGGGTATGCAGTCGGAGAACAAGTATCTGGAGACTGGGGTGTGTTTGGCACCTATTTGGAGTGTTTTTAGGCATAGAGTTAAAAAAGAAGCTTTTTGATGTTTTTGGAGATATCTATAGAGACATATCTGATGAGCGGTAGGGTTATAAGTAGCCAAATAAAGTTAGCTACTGTTTTTTTGAAACATGGATGCGATATTGTTTATTGAATTTGTTAGCATATTTTTGTTTTGTAAAGAATATTGACTTAATGAAAAAAATGGGTGCTTAAAAACACCATCAAAGTACGGTAAACTCGTAAGAAATGAAGGATTATATCATCTCGTATGACATTGCTGACGGAAAAAGGTTGGCAAAACTTGCAAGAAATCTTGAGAAAGAAGCTATGCGTATTCAGCACTCTGTTTTTTTGCTTTCTTCAGTGACTAAAAATGAGCTTTTGGGTATAATAGATATGATTAATGCCATTATAGATGAAGAGGCAGATGATGTTAGGATTTATACTATTGTAG
>JAKIUE010000010.1 GCA_021647715.1 Sulfurovum sp. | reverse complement strand
TTGTCAATACTTTTTGTTCCATTTTATCCTTTAGTCATGTGTTTACATCTCTTAGGGATAGGTGATGTTTTGGATGGAGCACTTCAGTGGTTATTTTCTCTTCCTGTAGAGAGTAGGGAAAAGTTACTACCTTCATGGATGATGTTGGGATATGTGGGAGTATCTATAGGGGCTATTTTTTCTAGAAAAGTTTTTTATCTGCTGCTTTTTATTGCAGTGTTATATCTGTTCTATCTCTTCATCCCTATTGAGTAAATCACAAAACTTTAAACCATGTATGAAAATAGCCCAAGAGATATAAATCCATAAAAAGAAAAAGAGTAAAGTAGCCACTGACCCGTAAATACTCGTATAGGTTTTGTTATGAACAACATAGAAGATAAAAGCACTTTTAGATGCATACCATACAAGTGAGGATATAAAAGAACTAATGACCGCAGCTTGGACATCTACTTTGATATTGGGTGAGAGTTGATAGGCGATATAAAACATCATCCATACGATTAAATAGGGTAAAAAAGAGTAGAGGTGTATGATAGATGTAATACTGTTTTTGTCAAGATATGTTTGTATAAACGTACTAAGGTAAAAAGAACTTCCTATAAGGATAGGAATAATGAATAAAAGAAGTGTATATATTTTTAGTGCACTCCAGAGACCTCTATTGTCTGTATTAAATACATCATTTACAATGTAGTCATAGTTTTTAAAAAACATAAAAAGAGCAAATGAAACATAGCCTGCACCGATAAGTCCTAGTTTATCGGTACTTGACATAAAGTCATTTATGTAGGATATAACTATTTTAGAGTCGGTAGGCATAAGATTTGAAAAAATAAGTTTTTCTATCTTAGTATACACACTGTCAAAGAGTGGCAAAGAGGTGAAAACAGCTAGTAAAACAACCAAAAGAGGTATGAGTGAAAACAGCGTACTCCAAGAAAGACTAGAGGCATAATGTCCTAATTTGTCGTCAAAGAGATCTTTAAAAAAATCTCTTAAAAAGAGATAATAGTTTTTAAAGATGACTTTAAGTTTTACGTTATGTTTCACTTTTAGTATCCTTAAAGCGACTAGTCGCGTGAGCCAACTGCTGAAGGTTGATTTCGTGTCAGCATAAGTAAAAATGAGCTGTGCTCATTTTACGGTCTATGACGGTAGTCCCATTTTTCCAGGATTGAGAATATTGTTAGGATCAAAAGAGTTTTTTAAATCTTTAAAAAGCTGTATCTCTTCGTCATTAAAGGCAATTCCCATAAATGGTGCTTTAGATGTCCCTATACCATGTTCTCCAGAGAGTGTACCACCCATATCAACAACCATTTGAAAAATCTCTTCTATGGCTTCATGTCCTTTATTTAGTTGTTCTTGGCTAGTACCATCTACCATGACATTAACATGAATGTTTCCATCTCCTGCATGACCAAAACATGGCACTTTAAAGTTATATTTGTCACCTATGGCATAGATGGCCTTGAGTGCTTCAGGCAACATAGAACGTGGCACAGAAATGTCCTCATTGAGCTTTTTAGAGCCAAATATAGTAATCGACTGAGAGGCATTACGTCTTGCTATCCACAGTTCATCTCTATGCTCTTTATCATGGGCGACGATAAACTCTTGGGCATTGTTTTCTTTAAATGAAGCTTCAAGGGTCTCAAGCTGAAAGGCTACTTCTTCAGGAACATTACCATCTACATCACCTATGAGCAGTGCACCTGCATCAGCAGGAAGATCAATGCCAAGTTTTTCTTTAAGTGCTTGTACAACAAGTGCATCCATAAATTCCATAGCCACTGGATTTGCACCAGCTGAGAGCGATTTAAAGACAGCGTTCATTGCATCATCTACTGAAGGAAAAATACCCATATATCCTTTGGTAAATTTAGGTTTAGGGATAAGTTTGAGTGTGAGTTCACTGAGTATGGCAAGTGTCCCCTCAGATGCGATGAGTATACCTGCGATGTTGTAGCCTGCCACATCTTTGATGGTACGTTTTCCTGCACGAATGATGTCACCATTAGCACGAACTGCACGAAGAGCCATAACATAGTCTTTTGTAATCCCATATTTGGCTGCTCTCATACCTCCTGCATTTTCACTTACATTGCCTCCAAGTGTAGAGTACTCTTCACTTGCCGGGTCAGGTGGATACATAAGACCTACAGCTTCTACTGCACGTTGTAAATCCATGTTAATGACACCAGGTTGCACTACGGCTACCATGTTTTCCATGTCGATTTCGAGTATCTTGTTCATATGCTTTTCTAGGCCTAAGATAATACCACCATTGATAGGTAGTGCACCACCAGTAAAGCCAGAACCTGCACCTCTTGCAGTGATGACAATACCATGTGTATCACAGTATTTTAAAATATCAGAAATATCTTGTTCGTCTCTAGGAAACACTACAGCTTCAGGTTCAAATCGTGTACGTGTAGCATCATATGAGTAGGCAATAAGGTGTGCTTTGTCACTATAGACATTCTCTTTACTTACAATAGATTCAAAATGTTGAATATGTTTTTTATCTAACATATTTAGAGGGTATCCATGATAGAATAATAATTATTTTTTGTATTTTTAGAAAACCACCCAGCGTCTATCTTCTCAAAACGCATAAAGAATGGTGATTGTCCTTTTGGAGGAAGGCCACGTAATGATTTTTGTTTTAATGTATATCCAGAGATAGGGTCTAAGAGCTTTAGCTTTCCATGTGTGATAATGGCGATAAGTCCTACTTGGTATCTTTTTGCAAATATTTTTAAATTTTCTTTTGTAGGTACTGTATCACCTTCATTTGCAAGAAAAAGTGCAAAAATGTCAGGATGAATCCAGTTTTTATGATAACGTGAAGTCACTCTAGCATAAGTTTTGGCATCAGGTGCAAAAAGCAAGATATTATGATATAAGTATCCACCAATAACTTTATCACCACGTTTCACAGAGGTATTGATAGTAGGAAGTGAGTCATGATGAATGATATCACCTTTGAGAAGATTTACTTTGCCGTGAGATGGTTGAACAAGTCTATGTGTAATAGCTTTTAGATCTTCACTATATTTGTGAATGATGACACCAGACATACCTTGAACAGGGAAGGGTTTCTTTAGTGAAATAGAATCTTGTGTCGCTTTTGAAACAGTAGTATATACAGTGTTTGGGAAAAAACCTGCAAAAAGAGGAAGAGAAATAAGTAGAGCAATAACTATTTTACGCATAGATTTCCTTTAAATCATAATTAACCTGATTATACAAGCAAAAGGGTTAAACTTGATTGATAGCTACATTTACGTAATAATCTTAACTTAATTCGGTTATAATAATGTCATATTTTAAGATTAGGGCTGAACTATAATGAAGTATATTTTTATAATCTCAATGATAGTAATGCCTTTATTTGCACAAAAAGTCATAGAGTCAAAATGGCAAGAAGAGCAAACTTTTGAAGAATACCTAATCTCCAGAAATATTCCCAAAGATTTTATAGAGAGTATCTCTGAAGAAGATCAAAAGTTTCTCTCTGAGATTAATAAAAATGACTTAATCTATGAGTTAAAAGACGACAACAATACTTTACTGCAAGCACTTATACCCATCAGTAAAGTAATGCAAATACATATTGCAAAACAAAAAGACAGTAAGCAATACCTTTTTGACATTATTCCTATTGAATATACAATAGGTGAATATTATGCAAAGGTAGTCATAGAAAATAATCCCTATACAGATACACTCCAACAAGTAAAAAATAAAAATCTTGCCAATCGTCTAAGTTCGTCGATAAAGAATGCAATTGATGGGAAAAAGTTAAAAAAAGGTGATGAAATTAATTTCATTTATACCCAAGAAAAGCGAATGGGTAATCCAGTTTTAATGCCAGATGTTAAAGCAGTGAGAGTAAAAATGCGTGACAAAGAAACTTTTATATATGTAGATAAAGATGGAGATGGCTATACAAAACTAGGGGAGTCAGTTGCCTATCAGGCACGAAATAAAGAAAGTGAAAGTGCAAAGTTTGGTATGCCTTTACGTAATATACGGATTACTTCTTCTTTTTCATATAGTAGGTATCATCCTATTTTGAAACGTAATAGACCACATCATGGAACAGACTTTGGTGCAAGTAAAGGAACGCCATTATTGGCAGTTCATTCTGGAAAGATAACGTATGCATCACGTATGGGTACCTATGGGAATGTTGTCAAAATAAAACATAGTGGTGGATATGAGTCTCTTTATGCCCATCAAAGTCGTATAGCCGTGAAGCATGGACAACGTGTAAAAAAAGGACAAGTCATAGGATATGTAGGAAGTACAGGAAGAAGTACAGGCCCACATTTACATTTTGGATTACAAAAAAATGGAAGATGGATAAACCCTATGGATGTGCTTGGTAAAAAATCAATAGGCAGTACACAGTTAAAAAACATAACAGAAAAAGAAGATGTGAAAAAAATAAAATACAAAACGGTAAATATAAAAGGTGCTAAAATGTATAAAACAAAATTACTTAGAGCCATAAAAGTAAAAAAACCATCTTTTGTTTGGTAGGAGGCATAATAAAATGCACGAAAATAAAATAGAAAATTTCAAATTAAATCCTTTAGAAAATTCAGAATATATAGATACGTATTTGGCAACCTATACGCAAGATGGTATAGATAAAGATTGGGAGATAGTTAAGGCTCATGACTCTGTAGCTATTTTAATTTACCATAAAGATAAAGATGCCTTTGTGTTAGTAAAACAGTTTAGACCAGCAGTTTATCTCAATAATAATATAGGATTAACAGTAGAGTTATGTGCAGGTATTGTAGACAAGGACATTCCCTTACTTGAGATAGCCAGAGAAGAGATAGAAGAAGAGTGTGGCTTTTGCGTTGCCTCAGAGAATATAGAAAGAATTACAGCTTTTCATACTTCTGTAGGATTTGCAGGGAGTAAGCAGGGACTCTACTATGCTGAGGTAGAAGAGAGTATGAAAACGAGTGATGGTGGTGGTATTGATGATGAGCAAATAGAAGTTATTTATCTCTCTAGAGAAGAAGCAAAAGCATTTATTTATGATGAGAGTATTGCAAAAACACCTGGACTTATGTTTGCCTTTATGTGGTGGTTTGATAAAATTAGAAATTAGAAAATTTAATTTTTGTCGCAATACCTTTTGAGAAGACAGTCATACTCTTCTATACGTCTGTCACGTAAAAATGGCCAAATGTCTCTTACTTCTTTTGTGCGTTCATGTGCTAACTCTGCATAGAGAATAGTCTCTTCACTCTGTGTCGCTTGTGTTAATATCTCACCTTGTGCACCACAGATAAAACTATTTCCCCAGAAATGTGTACCACTTAAAACACCACTAGGATCATCTTCAAAACCCACTCTATTACAAGATATGACAGGAATAGCATTGGCAATTGCATGTGAACGTTGTATGGTTACCCAGCTATCAAGTTGTCTTTGTTTCTCTTCAATGCTATCTTCATCAAACCAGCCGATGGCAGTGGGGTAGATGAGTATTTCTGCACCTTTGAGTGTCATGATACGAGCAGCTTCAGGATACCATTGATCCCAGCAGATAAGAACGCCTAATTTACCTACAGATGTTTGTATAGGCTCAAAACCTAAATCACCAGGTGTGAAGTAAAATTTCTCATAAAAGCCTGGGTCATCAGGGATGTGCATTTTTCGGTATTTCCCTGCAACAGAGCCATCTTTTTCAAAGATTACGGATGTGTTATGGTAGAGGCCAGCGGTGCGTTTTTCAAAGAGTGAGGTTACAAGAACAATATTATTTTCTTTTGCAACACTAGACCAATAGTCTACGTCGTCTTGAAAACTATCGGCATAATTGAAAAACTTTGTATCTTCACATTGACAGAAATACTCTGTTTGGTGGAGTTCTTGGAGTACGACAAGTGTTGCTCCATTTTGTGCAGCTTTAACTACTTGTGTTGTTGTGATTTGCAAAGTTTTTTCTTTATTGTCATGATATTGTTGTTGGATGAGTGCAGTTTTCATAGGCATAGTGTATCAAAAAATCACTAGAAGTCTTTTGACATTTTTGACATTTTTTAGGTTATGCTATTTAATACACAATGTTGAAAAAAATAAACCTATTTAAAAGGATAAAATATGAAAAAAATTGCTTTCTATAGTCTCATTTGTTTTACGTTAATTGGTTGTGGAGGTGTAGACGAATTTGATACTCTTAGAACTAATCATATTCCAAATGCTGAAGCTTCATCGAATGATACGAAAACTTTTGATGTACCAGATATTGAATCTAGTGTCAAACAAGGATATTTAGAAGCTATAAATAATGCAAGAGCTAAGCAACAAAATTGTGGAAAAGAAGGTATTAAAAAAGCGGTAAATTCGTTAGTATGGAGTGATGAACTTTATGCAGCTGCATATGAACATAGTGAAGACTTAGCAGAAAGTAATACTTTCTCACATGATGGTTCAGGAACTTCTTCAGACTGGACAGCAGAAGTTAAAAATCTTGGAAGAGAAAGTATTCTTAAAGAACGTATTGAAAATAATGGATATTCAAGTTGGAAAACGATTGGTGAAAATATTACAGGAGGGACAAATCAGGATTTAGCACAGGAAGCTGTGGATGCATGGCTTAAGAGTGATGGACATTGTGCTAACTTAATGAACCCAGCATATAAAGATGTAGGTATGGCTCATGTTGAAAAAGAGGGGACAAGATATACACATTATTGGACACAAAACTTTGGAGCTAAATAGTTAATATGTCACCTGCATTGTAGAACAATGCAAAGAACCACCTTCTTCTATAAGTTTTAAACAGTTGATAGGGATTATCTCCCTATCTGGAAATAATACTTTAAATATCTCATGAACAGTCTTGTCATTTTTATCATTATAAGTAGGGTAGAGTAGTGCATTATTACATATTAGAAAGTTGGCATAGGTGGCAGGTAGTCTTTTGCCCATAGTATTATAGATGTCATCTGTCATAGGCAACGCTATGAGTTTATAAGGTCTTCCTTCTTTTGTTTGAAATGTTTTTAATTGTGCTTCCATTTTTTGTAGTGCAACATAATGTTCATCATCACTATTGTTACACTTGACATAAAGTATTGTCTGACTATTGACAAAACGAGCTAATGTGTCTACATGAGAGTCTGTATCATCTCCTGCTAAGTATCCATAGTCAAGCCATAGAAACCTTTGTGCTCCTAGTGTCTCTTGAAGTTTTTTTTCAACCTCTTTCTTATTAAGTCCCTTGTTTCTGTTAGTGTGACAAAGACATTGTGAGGTTGTGAGTATCGTGCCCTCACCATCACTCTCTATAGAACCACCCTCAAGAACAAAATCAATGCTTTCTAAAGCAGTTGTTCCCATGTAACCTTTTTGGTGTAAAATAGTATTGACACTGTTGTCAAGAGAAGCTTCAAATTTACCTCCCCAGCCATTAAAAGTAAAGTTAAGAAGTTTTGTTTGTTCTTTTTCTTTTATGCTGATGTATCCATAGTCTCGTATCCATGTGTCATTGGTAGGAATCTCTATAAAGGTCATATTTCTAGTAGAGCAAAAGAGTGAAGCAGTTTTGTCCTTATCTTGACATATGATGTAAACAGCTTGCTTGTATGCTATAGCTTGGGCGATGCGTATAAAAGGAGAGAGTGCATCATTGAGGTTATCTTCTGCCCAGTCGGTATTTTCATGAGGAAAGCTCATAAGCACACACTGTTGTTTCTCCCACTCTGCGGGCATTCTACGCATTTTTCACCTTCATTTCTAATTTCTAATTTCTAATTTCTAATTCTTAGGATATAATCCTAATCATGGCATTTATCAAAATAAACAGACAACATTTCTTTCATAATCTTAACCAAATAGCTCTTCAAACTGGCTCAGTAGATAAAATAGCGATTGTACTAAAAGACAATGCATACGGACATGGGCTAGAAATCATGGCAGAATTATCATCTGAGTTTGGCATAAAGCATGCAATAGTGAGAAAAACAAGTGAAGCTAAAACAATAGAAAAATATTTTAAAAACATACTAATTTTAGGTGATAGCATCGTCAATCATGAGAAATTTTCTTATGCCATTAATAGTTTAGAAGATATTAGTTGTGCACAAAAAGGTGCAAAAGTAGAACTAAAAATTGATACAGGCATGCATAGAAATGGCATTACTATAGATGAATTAGGTAAAGCATTAGAGATGATTGAGAAACAAGGGCTAAAACTTATAGGGGTGATGACACATTTCAGATCAGCTGACGCACTTGGTTCGCAATGGTTTTGGCAAAAGAAAAACTTTGAAAGTATTAAAGAAAAGGTAAAAGCTAGAGGAATGAAAGATATACGTTTTCATGCATACAATTCAGCTTCTATATTGAGAGCTAAAGTGTTTGATGAGGATTTGGTACGTGTAGGTATAGGCGCATATGGGTACAATGAATTATCAGAGGTATTTGATAAAATAGAGTTAAAACCAGTACTTTCTCTACATGCAAAAAAGGTATCTACCCGTAAATTAAAGACTGGTCAGCAAATAGGCTATGGTGGTGATTTTGTAACAAAGAAAGAAATGATAGTTTCTACTTATGCTTTAGGCTATGGTGATGGTTGGTTCAGAGGTGTGAAATATAGTCCTTATATTACAGCACAAAATCAACCCATTATAGGACGTGTCTCTATGGATTTTATATCTCTAGAGGGAAATAAAGAAGAGGTATGTATCATGGATAATGCCCAAACAGCTGCAAAACAGTTAGATACCATTTCGTATGAAATAATGACTGCATTAGATGAAAAGATTGAAAGAAGAGTGGAATAACCTTTGTGTTAACGTCTTCCTAGATTGGTGAGTTTTCTTTGCAGATAGTTATATTGTTCTTCAAATATAGACATTTTTAATTCAATATCTTGTAGTGCATCATGGTATTTATAGTCAGCTGCATTGTCTGTTTGTGCATAATCATTTTCAATGGCGACATACGTTAATTCTAGTTTAATTTGTTTAGACTCAATTTGATTCATTTGATTCAGTATATTTACTCTTTCATTGATTCTATCCAATGCTGTTTTCTGCAAGATACACTCCTAATAGCCCAATAATAGTGCTTGTTTATTTGCAGAAGTGTAGTGTATTTATGTCAAAAAAAGTCAAAAGGATAAAGTAGGTAAATGGATAAAAAAGTAGAGGTGCACTAAAGTATTATATTTTCATTTGTTTTAATAAATTATTTTTTGCTTTTTTTCGTATGCTCTCTGTTGGAGGTTTTGTTTTTTTAGGAACTATCTTAATTATTTTAGATTTTTCAATAGCTACGTCTTTTCTAGGTTCTACTTTATTAGGTAGCTCTTTTTTATTTTGTTTGTACACTATTTTTGTTTGTGTAGGTGCAGTGTTAGAAGGTTTTGTTACGATCTTTTTTATTTGCTTTATGGGTACAAAGAAAAATAGTAATAATAGTATGGGTACAATACCAAAAAAAAGAAGTTGAATAAAAAATCTTTTTTGAGGCTTATCTTCTTCGTAAGCGTAAGCTGGTTTTGTTGGATGCTTTTTAGTTTCATTAGAAATCTCATCAAGAATATGGTTTAATGTAATATCTTTAAAATATTTCTCATCATCAGGGCTTTGTATTCTCACAAAATTCTTTCTTTTTTTATTTATAGGTTCAAATTGTATACTCTATTTACTTAAAATAAGAGATTTTAGCAAGAATGATTCTGATGAAGTATTTTTTGGTGGAGGTGAGGGGAATTGAAGATAACGCTATTGTCATACTCGTTAAGGTACTAAATGCAATAGCCCCCTAAAGAACCCCCTAAAATTTTAAGTGACTTTATTTATAGCTCATACTTATTCTTAATACATAAACCCAAATAACCATAGGGGTATCTTATTGCCGCTACCTATCTCTATATCGTCTGCTACTACATAAGAATTTGGTAAATCCTTGATTTGCTTGAACCCTTTAGACTTTCCTCCAACCTCAAACAAATATTTCTCATTTACTAAAAAGTCTCCTTTTTTAGGAATGCTCAGACGATACCTATCATTTAGCATACTGGCAAAAAATACTTCTCTTAACGTACCACTTTGGTGGCTTTCGCAGTATGTATGGTGTAAATTTGTATTGTTCAAATAAACCTTTTCTGGTTTAGTGAAGATGTTGTCACCTTTAGTACTTGCACGCATAACATTGAGTACCTTGGCTTTATGTAAATAGTCTAAAAATCTGTAAAGCCCCTTATAGTTGTCTCCCATATCCATACGAGCAAGTAGCTCTTTAATATTTGGGGTATAGGGATGAGAAATACATACCAGCCTGACAAGTTTTTTGATATTGGCTATACTATCATACTCTATAGGAAAAACGGAAGGAATATCTACTTCTATCACCGTATTAATCGTCTCATTGAGTCTTACGAGATAGTTCTCTTTGTCTTCAAAATAAAAAGGATAATACCCGTTCTTTAGATATTCTCTAAAAAGTAGTGTCAAGTTAAACTTTTCCAACAATCCGTAAGCTATATCTACATGTTTAGAGAGAATCTCATCTAAACTATAGCTTGGTAATTCTATACCCTTAGATAGTTCTACAAACTCTCTAAAAGAGAGTCCATAAACATGATAGAGTATGGCTCTTCTACTCAAGTCTGCTTTTGCATGGTCTATTTGAAGTGCAGATGAACCAGAGAAAATGACTTTTAAATCTAAAATGTCATAAATCTTTTTGAGTTCTATTTCAAAGTTATGATATTTATGTATTTCATCGATAACTAAAACTTCACCTTCTTCTTTGGAAAAAGCTTCGGCTACATCAAATAAAGAAGGTATATTAATAGTATCAGCAGAGATATAAAGTTTTTTACTAAAAGGTAGGTCAAGCTTTTTAAGATACTGTATTAAAAATGTCGTCTTGCCTACGCCTCTTGCCCCAACTATCCCAACAAGTTTTTGCTCAAGGTCAATAGTATGGTGAAAGTACCTCTCGTAACTAAAATTATTTTTTTGAAATATCTTTCTTTGATACTCTCTAAGTTCATCTAACATAGTAACTCCTTAGGTGCATTATAGTTAAATTAGACTTACAAGTTTAATTTAATGGTATATTATTGTATTTATAGATTTAATATTTCAAAATATATCTCACTAAAAGTGACAACTATCTTCGATAAGGATGAGTGTAGCAAACCGATTCTACTGAGCCACTTTGCATCTTGTGCATATCTCTGGCAATTAATTTTAGCCAACCTTTTGTTGTGGTTATGTGCTCACTGCAAAGGATGCCGTATGCATCATAGAGCTTATAGGTCATACGACTTTTGACACCTTTGGGGTGCATAGTTCTACTACACTCTTTGGATGTGTTAATAATATACCCAACAGTTGGGTATATAGTATCTTTTTTAAATTCAAAAATCATCATCTATCTCCTTGTGTTTGTTAAATATAATTCGAGTGTATTGCTTTATCTCATCCGTTAAAATCACTCTGTCTTTTGAAAAAAGCACCATGGGTGCAAAGCGTAATGAGCGTTGTGTCCAACTGTCATCTGTTATATTATGCTTTATGGTGATACCGTACTTTTCTAAGAAAGCTAAGGTCTCTGCATTTGTTTTATATTGTTCTTTTATGGTTTGTATAGATGCATCTCTCTCCTTTAAGTCTAGATAAAATGTTTTAGAAATCTGAGCAATAGGATAAGCAGATAAAAACAGTGCTCCCGCCACTAAGCCTGTACCAAACATAGTTAGGCTCCACATGGTACCAATCTTACTTCGCTTAAGTATGCTTGCAGCAGCAATAATGGCATCACCCTTTGCATCAATGGTCTTCGAAATGATATGAGCACTTTCTTCAAGCTTAACTATTTGTGCTTTCACGGTAGTATCATAGGTTTCAATCATCTCTTCTATGGAGGATGTATCAAGATTAACGTCTTGAAGAGCTCTATGATAACGGTTCACCTGTTCTTTTATCTCATCAGCAAACCTCTTGGATTCGTCTTGTTTGATCTGCTCGCTGTAAAGAGAAAGATGTTCAATAGTCTGCGTTAAGGCATCAACATTTGCATAGACTGCATTGATAGCGTGTTGACTTTTGTCAAAGTCGTGGAGGTTCTTTTCCAATAGGTTCCCAATGACAATTGACTCATTAAAGAGTACTTCTATTTTCTTCTCTGTCACGTGGAAGTCTCCACGATAGTTTTGAACTTCTCAAAGAGTGTCACTGCATCAGTATGAAGACTTTTTGCAATGCGTTGCGTGAGTAATGCATTAGAGGCTTTACGCGACTTTAGTGTATCACCTTCTTGATGGTACCTGATAGCAAGTGCACGGTAGTCTGTGGTGTCTTTAAGCACTTCAGAAGAGAGTCGTTTGTGTTTGATGAGATCATTGGTTGATTCTGTATAGTCGGAAAGGTAGAGACTTGGGCTCAAAGAAAACTTCTCTTTTTTTGCCCAAGAAAATAGACTCTCAAAATCCTCTCCTATCGTTGATGGATTTGTGATACGGTTAAAAAGTACTTGCACCTTCTTCTCGTGTCCTAGTAATCGCATTATCATCATCGTCTTTTTGGTATCTGGTATAATTTTTTGGTCTTTAATGGTGGGAATAATGATAATGTCAAACTCATCGAGTATCTCACGACTCTGCTCAATGGCTTGTAAGAAGTCCTTAATCTCTGATGAGCCCACATCTAAAATATAGTCATCGTAGATGATGCCGTATTGGGTAAGGTCTTGAAGGGCGGTGGGCTTATCAAAATCTATCCGCACTACATTGATATTGAAGCTAGAGGATGAAGCATTTCGGGACTCAATCTCTAAAACCATTTTGTTCTCACTGGTAAAATTTTGATAAAAAACCTCACGGGTGATGAGGCTTTTACCAACGTTACCTGAATTGTGTATCATAAGTATTTTCATATTTTTCTCCTGTTTAATCAAAGTCTGTACTGGCTAAAACATCTAGCGTATTTTGAGAGTCACCCATTTTTACTTCAGATGAGAGTGTGTCTAATTCTGAAGTTGAAATGGGTGCAGTATGTTTATTGGGCTTACTGGTTGATTCTGTTTTTGTATAGTTGAGCCATGCATAAAACGAATTCATATTGATAGTCACTTCAAGCTTTGCTTCTAGGTACCCTTGAATTTCAGAGGGTTTATAGTCAAGAGCAATCAGTTCAAAAATCTCTTTTTTAAAACTTTTTAAAAACGTAGCTTGTTTAATGCTACCTTCTCTAAATTTTTTTGCATGTAACATTTTCATATCTTTGGCTAAGTTCATCTTTTCTCCTATAAATTTCTTTAATTCTCTATAATTCTTTATGTTAAAACTAAAAATATATACAAAATGACATATATATTATTTCATTATGACATATAAAAACTATAATTAACTTAAATCAATTATCAAAATCGTTATTAAGGTGTATTTTAATGACAATATGCAATACTATGTGTATAAAATATGACACTCACACCTAACGCCCATTTTGCTAATGGTGCAAGGTGTAAAAGGAGCCTTTCTGTGATTTCTATCTCTAAACCTCAAGGGGCTTCACAAGCCAAAGATTATCTCTCTAAGGAGAGTTACTATCAGCAAAGTGGTGTTTTAGGACAATGGCATGGGAGTGCTAAGGCATTAAAGTACATAGGGTTAGGGAATACTGATGCCATAGATAAAAAGACCTATGCATCTATATTGAATGGTGTACATCCTAAAAGTAAGAAACATTTACTTTCCAATAGCAACAGTGACAAAAGACGAGCAGGGATAGACATCACATTCTCTGCACCTAAGAGCGTTTCTTTGCTTATGGAACTTTCTGAGGGTTTAGGTGAGAGGATGTTTGAAAGACGCATTAGAATGGCACACGAAGAAGCAGTACAGTACGCTATGAAAAAAGTCTCTGCTACTTATGCCAAGACACGTATCCGTCAAGGGAAAGGGAAAAGAGAAACAGTACATAGTCATGCTCTATGGGCGTCCTTTCAGCATGACACTACGAGAGAAACAGACTTAGGAGAGATAGACCCTCAACTGCATACCCATAACTTTATGATGGCACTTACTTTTTACGAAGACCCTCTGACAGGTAAGCTCAAACCTTATGCTATGAACAATGAAGAGATTTATACTAATAAGATGTTTTTAGGTCAGCTTTACCGTAATGCTTTGGCAAAAAATATAAGAGGGCTTGGTTTAGAGATAGAGGTAACAAATGCAGAGCAGGGATTTTTTGAACTGAAAGATTTTTCAAAAGAACAGCTTGATACATTTTCAGGACGACACAAAGAACTGCTTGAGAAACTTGCCAATAGTGATTTGAAGTTAGAAAATAAAGCAAAAATGTTAGACATGATTAATGCCAAAACAAAAAAGAGTAAACGTAAAATAGAGAGAGCATCCTTGATAGCGCACAACCAAAAGCGAATGAAACAAGTGGGTTTAGATAAATCTTTTTATAATCAAATAGTCTCTAAAAAGGATACCACAGCATCTATGCTAGTCATGGAGGATAAAGACAAAGAAAACCTTGCAAGGGAATGTCTGGAAAAATCACTTGATGTGATAGAGGAGCAACAGAGTGTCTTTAATTATGAAGAAGTGATGAAGAATGCCTTGAAGCTTGGTTTGCAGTATGGTTTTACATTAAAAGATTATGACAATGGACTGGAGAGATTGATGAAAGAAGGGAGGCTCATTAAGTTAGATAACAATGTGTACTCCATCAAGGCAATCGTAGAAGCAGAAAGAGATGTGATACGTTTAGTAATGGAAGGTAAGGAGTCACAAAGAGCATATACTTCAAATAACAAAGAAATACATGGTTTTATCAATCAAGTCTATAGGAATATGACTCAGGGGCAAAGAGCTATGGTAGAGAGTGTGCTTGATACCAAAGATCAGTTTATAGTCATACAAGGAGACGCAGGAACAGGTAAAACCTATGCCGCCTCAGCAATCAGAGATTTTATGGCACTTAAAAATCAATCAACAGAGATAATAGGACTCTCCTTTACAGGTAAAGCAGCACAGTCTTTGGAGGAAGAAAGTGGTATCGCATCTTCTACACTACACAGTTTCATCTACCAAGAAGAGAGTAAGCAGATAGATACTCCAAAACAAAGGCTAATACTTGTAGATGAAGCAGGGATGGTAGGGAGTTTACAAATGGCAAAACTCATGAAGATAGCCAAACATAACCATGACAAAGTAGTCTTTATTGGCGATACCAAGCAATTCTCTAGCATCGCTGCAGGGAATATCTTTTGTGATATGCAAACATATGGGGCACATACTGTCTACATGAGTGAAACCATGCGTCAAAAATCTGATTATGCTAAAGGGATAGTTAAAGCTATCAAAAGTAGGCAGAGTGACAAAGCAATGAAGATTTTGGAAGGTAAAAGTGCATTTATGGAGATGGATAAAGAAGAGAGCTTAGATGAAATTGCACAACAATATAGTAAAACCTATGCATCTATGAATCCTCTAGAAGATGAACTTATTATCGCTTCAAAAAATGCAGATTGCATCTATATCAATGAATGTATACGACAACACCTTGGTAAAGCAGGCAAGGGAGAGATGCATATTGTTAGAGAGACATGGTCTCAAAGTGGCATTAGTAGGTACTTTACCACAACCCTTGAAGAAGGCATGATACTCATTCCTTCTAAAGTTCCAGGAACTAAAAATGGTGCAGAGTACCGTATAGCTAGTATTATGGATGATAAGCATATAAAAATTGAAGCACCTAATGGAAAAAGTATCATCATCAATTTTTACCAATACAGTCAGCAGTGCCAACTATATAAAGAAATACAAAAAGAGTTTACTGTGGGTGAGACAATCACCTTCACCAAAAATGCCTCTCTTAACAAAAACACTAAAGTAAAAAATGGAGAGAGGGTAGTTATAAAAGAGATAAAACATGGAATAATTCAAACCAGTAATGGCAAACAGATAGACATTAAAAAAATGAATTACATCGATTATGGGTATGCGATTACTGACTTCAAGTCCCAAGGTGCCACCACAAAAAATGTAACCATCTTAGCCGATACGCAAATGGCATCTTTAAATGCTTTTTATACGCAGGTTACGCGTGCCAAAGAGAACATCACAGTCTACACAGATAACAAAGAAGCCTTGTTGGCTAATTTGAAAAAAGACACTAGACAACATTCTACTTTAAAATATACACTTAATGGAAATGATATTGCCAGAAAGAATGAAATCAATAAATCAGTAGCCAAAAACGTTAGAGGAGCAGGCAGAGTATTGGAAGGTATGGAAATGAGAGGAGAAAAGTCAGAAATACTTTTGAGCCTTCCTGAAAAGGAAGAACAAATGCAGGCAACAACTGCAGATACATTGGAAAATAAATTTGAGAATGTATTTCAAAAAATAGATATAGTATTGAGCGGACTCAATAAAAAAATAGAGTTAAAGTTAGAAAATAAAAAAAGCCCAACTTCTGATATCAAATCTGTGCTATCAGATACAGAAAAAGCAAAACCTAAACAAGCAGTAAGAAATATTGCAATAAATTTTTAAAGGAAAAATGATGGAAGAAATATTAAAAGAGATTCAAGCAGTTAAAACACAGCAACTTGCATTTAACAATTTGATGATTGAAAATGGGAAACAAGGAGATTTAATTTATGTGGTTTTGAAAGAATTACTTTTAGAATTGAGAGAAGAAAAGAAAAAAAGTGGCTTGAATGAAATTATGGAAAAGATATTGTTGAAGCTTGATGTTTTGATTGGGAAGTTGGATGTGACTAATTAGCTTGAATGAAGTAGCGTTTTTTATTAATTAACTTAATATCAAAGTTAATAGTTTGATTATTGTTGCTTAGATAAATACCAAATTTGTCATGAAGAATTTTTTGTACTTTTTGAGATTTAAGTATTTTTAATTCTCGAGTAAGTTCTATATTTGACATTAGTTTTTTATAGTTTAGTTTTTCTAAAATAGTATTAATTCTGAAATGTGTATTAACACCATTATCTTTTAAAATAAACCGAACAATTGCTTTAGTAAAATCATTTTCAAGTTGAACAATATCTGGTATAAATTGACGATAATCTAGAAGTTCTGTTCTTGCCATAAAATATACATATTCTTTTGTAAAAATTACCGTTATATACTTACCATTAATAGCAAGGGAAGATGATATAAAGCTAAATTTTAAATCTATGTGTTCCCCAGAGGAGGTTTTAAAGTAAAGATTTATATTGCAATCCATAATTTCTTTTATCTTGTTTATAATCCATTTCTTTTTCCCATAGTTTCGTTTCCATATTTTAGTGATAGAAGCAATATCAGTAGTTATGCTAAAAGTTTTATTTTTTTGAGAATATTCCTTCTCCATGCTGAGTAGTATTTCTAGAATATCTTTATGGATTTGACCAAGAAGTCTAGCGTGAACCTCTACTTTTGAAAAATTATTATCATCAGTATATATTGATAAAATTTGATTATTTTTAAAAAAATATTTTTGTATCTCTGTTTTGTCTAATCGTGTATAAGGTAAGAATATTGCTGTATTATTTTCAAAGTAAGTACTACAAGCTCTATCAATGTTTTCGAGAGATACGCAAAAATCTGTATCAGTAAATATGACTTCCTTTGCAACATTAGTCAGAGAATTTAAATTTTGCACGTGCATTATTTATTGCCTTTGTAGTTTTCGAGTCATTTGATGTTATTTTGAACCCCTCTTTATCCGTCATGACCTCATTAAATTCTAAGTTTGTTTTGTTAAAAACAATTCTTCTTGTCTCTCTTGTTCCATTTTGTTTATTTTTACCTACCCATAAATTTCTATATTTGCTGTCGTTCTTGTCGTTGAAAAGATGAATCTGTATGTCCGCCATGTGTGAAGCTTTTTTGCTGCCAAATATTTCGATACTACTTACATTTTTGTGGTCAGCTTTGCTCGATTGAGCTATTATAAATATAACAATGTCTAGTGTATTGCAGAGCTTGTGAAGTTTACGAAAAAGAGAAGTAGTTTCCTCTTCGGACGTACTAAATTTTTTACTTTCATCCCAGATCATCATTTGACTATCTATAGCCACAATCTTGATACTATTATTTTTATAATGATATTTTATGAGTCTACATATTTCATCTATATCACCATCAATCATATCTTGGGTAACAGTATAAATATTATCCAAATCATAATTTGTTTTATTTTGCATATACTTATGTAGTTTCCGTTTGTTAAATTCTAAGCTGAAATAGAGTGATTTATGATGATTGGACATACTTAGTAATATCTGATTTGTTAATTGTGTTTTTCCTGCTTCTTGCTCTCCGGTAATAGTTATCAAGTGTCCTAGTTCAAATCCATGGAAAATATCATCCACGAATTTTAGACCTGTCAAGAATTTTTCTGTGTCTGGAAATTTTTCTTTTACTAGATTCCCGATAGTAAAATCTCTGTTGGTGGTTACAGTATGTATGTTTTCTATTTTATCAAGAAGAAGTTCCATACTAGTAAGTGTTTGCTGTATATCCATATCTTCATCAATATTGACTAAATTAGCCAGTCCTTGTTGTAAAAGTCTCTTTTTGTAGCTAGTTTGTATATCAACTATGTAAGCCTCTATATTGGGGACAGGAAGGGCAGAAAGAATATTAAGTACAGTATATTCATAGCTATTACCAATAATTTTTAAAATGAAGTCTTCTGTGATAGGTTTTCCATCATTATAGAGAGATCTCATTGCCGTAAATACTTGTTGATGCGCAGGTAGTGTAAATTCTTCGGCATTTAATGATTGCAAATAGTCTGAATGTTCAGGTTCAAAAATAATTGTTGAGAGTACTGCACGTTCAATATTCTGCATTTGGTTATTTGACATGATTTATTTACCTTCTTTTGACTTAAGCCAAGCATCGATTTCTGCCATGTTCCAGACCGTAACCCTTCTCGATAATTTTATTGCCTTCGGAAATTTGCCTTCTTTCGCCCATAACCAAATGGTTGATTTGCAAAGTCCCGTACGTTCCATTACTTTTTGAATGCGCCCCATTTCTGTTCTCATCTTTAATCCTTTATGTATTCTATTTGTCCATATATGACCAAATAGTCTCAATATGTTTATTATTATAGCAATAAATGTTTACCAATGTCAAGAGTTTTCTTCAATTTGTCTCAAATTTTTCAATAAATGGAGTTACTTAATGTAAAATGTTAGAATATGTCTATATTTTACATATAAGGTTAACTATGAATAAAGCAACAGCATTATTGAATGAATTGATGGCATACTACAAGGTAGGCACACTACAAGAATTAGCGGAAAAACTTGATGTTGCACGTAATACAATATCTGGTTGGAAAAGCCGTGATGCAGTAAATTCGATTGCTAAAAAAATATATGAACTTGACATCCCAATAGATACTTTGCAGTATGTAAATGAAGTTACAGGGAATGCTACAGGTATCCATAATGGAAATAATTATCATGGGAAGGCAGAAGATAAATCCTCTTACCAAGAAAAATTTGATAAATTACTTATGATTGCAAAAGGAACAGATAACCTTGACATCCTTGAAGAATGTTTGCGCGAATGTAGAAGAAAAATACTTGAAGCAGGTTAGTTAAATTGTGGAGAATTTAAATCATGAAAATCTTGTAAATTCTGTTAAGGACAACGGTACAGGGATACATGAAGGCGATGTGTTGCATAGTGGGGCGACTAAAAATATCCATATACATAACACAGAAGGAAAGACTACAACTAGGAAATCCTTTCAATGGTTTAAGACCAAAGATAAAATAATAATCTTCATTATTCTGTTTGTTACTTTTTCAGCTTTTATAGGTTTGAGAGCAGAATATGATTCTAGAATTGGTAATGCTCTTGTTTTCTCAGAAAAAGCATTAAATAATGCAGATATATATGTTCTTGATTTGGCAATGCAGGATATTTACAGAAAAAATAAACTTGATGATAACCCTGATAAGATAGGATTTAACAAAGAAGTAGAATATTATCTTAAAAAATATATTGATCCTTTGAATCAAGCTAAAAAGAAAAATCTTGCTTTGGTAAATGAAATGTTCGGTATGTTACATGGTCAACGCCAAAATTTATTGAAGATGAATGCTCGATTACAAAAAAGAAGAAATATATTTTTAGGTAAGATGAGAGAATATACTTTAAAATCAATGGAGTAAAAATATTAATCCTTCTTTCCTTAAATAAAACTCTTAGTTCCTTAAATTAGACCTTACTTTCCTTAAATAAAACCCTTCTTTCCTTAGAAATGACCCTTAATTCGGAGTTTTCTACATCTTATACAGTATCTACATAAAGATACTCTGTATAAAACAACTGCTTTTAGGAGCAGCTGTTTATACTTGAAATATGAAGTGTAAAAGACTTTAATAGACTCTATTGGACAACTATGGACAAACTCTATGCTTTTTTAGGCTAGAATATACTCACTTAACATATGGGTGGGATTTTTACTTTGGCAGTAGATAAAGAGTTTAATAAAAAACTATTTGGTGAATCATTAAAATATTGGAGTCTTGTAGAATTTGTATGTTACTATAAGACAAGTAATCCTGATTATGGGGATACTTTAGTATGAGCCAACTTGTTAATATTGTTGAAAAATTATCAAAGTCGTCCCCCCAGGCAGTTTTCACTACTAAAAAAATAACTGAT
Organism: Sulfurovum sp.; assembly: GCA_021647715.1. Lineage (GTDB taxonomy): Bacteria > Campylobacterota > Campylobacteria > Campylobacterales > Sulfurovaceae > Sulfurovum. The sequence continues at coordinate 16,973 of JAKIUE010000010.1, read as the reverse complement.
AGTGGTGATGGAACAATCTTTGATTACTTGTATATAGAAACTGAAATTGAAAAGTATTATAAAAAAGTTTTGAGTGACTATAGAGAATCAAATGCTATTGTATTTTTATGTGGTAGTAGTGGGGATGGGAAGTCTGCAATAATAGGGCAAAATCAGAAATTTTTTGAAAAATACTATGATGTACATATTGATGCTACGCACAGTTTTAGCCCAGATCAATCAGCAGTAGAAGCATTAGATCAAGTATTTGATAATTTTAAAAATAACTCTAAGTCTCTTGTAGTTGGAATTAATATAGGTATCCTTCTGAACTATGCGAGAGAAGGATCCGATAAACATACTGACATAAAAGAGTCTATTAATCATTATATAAAAACTAACAATTCAAAAGGTACTACTCATTTTATAAATTTTGAAAACTATTCAAAATTTGAAATAACAGATAATTCAATCAGCTCTATCTTTATTCATAGTCTATTAAATAAAGTGACTATGCATTCATCATTAAATCCATTTTACAATGCTTTTAATGATGATAAGAATAATGATATAAGTAAAATTGAACATATTAACTTTCAACTTTTATCCCAAGAAGCCATTAAAAAAACTATCGTTGAACTATTAGTTACAGTACATTTAAAATATGATCAATTTTTAACTACAAGAAGTTTATTGGATTTTATTTATACATTAATTATAGGACCTGAATTATTAGTAGATCAATTATTTGAAAGTAATTCTAACTCAATTATGAAAAATATTAGTAAAGAAGACCCATGCAGTCAAAGATCAGCTAAGCTAGATTCTTTTATTCTTGAGAGAGTAAGTAATAAGTCTGATCAAAAGCTTAATGAATTTATCGAACAATTTAATGACATATTTGTTGATAATATTTTGTCGAAAGCTAATGCAAGTTTACTCATACGTATATTCTATCTTTACAGAAATGATCAATGTGCATCAAACTACCACCATGCTTTTATTAGTGATTTTTATGATAATACAACAAATGATTTTATTAATTTATTGTATGAGCATAAAGAATATAATAAAAAACAAGATAAAGTATTAATACGTAAGTTCTATACTGATTTAGAAAAAGCCGTTATGTCTTATGCCAATAAGCAGCTCCCTGATCTTTCTAAACAAGATTTAATCACTTTATCTGAAATAAATAATTATATTTTATGTACAGAGGTTGAGTTTAATCCTGACTGGAATGCTATAAAAAAATATGAAGAGCATTCATTGCACTTATTTCCATCTTTTTTAAATGTTAATAATCAGCCTATTGGTAAATTATCTATATCTTTAAATACATACAAGTTAATTAAAGCAATTAACGAGGGTTACAGACCTAATAAACACGATCGTAATACAATAATTTTATTTGAAGAGTTAATAGAAAAAATAATTGATATAGCAAAAGAGACACAAAAACTAGTCATCATTCAAGGTAATGATATATACGAATTTAAAAATCGTGATGGAGAAATCGAGGTTAAATCACATGTTAGATAAATTTAAAGATACTACTTCTGAAGATATTGGTCCAAAAAACCTTACACCCTCTACATACTACCCATTTAGTAATAAAGACAGCTCTTATAAGCGTTCATTTGATTTAAAAGCTATTGTTGGTCAGCTTGTATCTTATATTAGTGAAACAAAAGTATCAAAAAATTATAGTTATGATGATTTTAAAGAAAAATGTTTAACATCATTCCAAAATGAGCTAAGTGACCCTAATGCTGTTTCAATTTTAAAAGATGTATTTTTTAGTAGTGATGATCCTCAGTTATTTTCACTTTTAATGTTTCAAGCATATAAAGCCGAACTAAAAGATGAAAAAGTATTTTCAGTATTTAAATTAATGATGAAGCAGGATGATTGCAATATTAGTTTTAGCACAAAGTTAAATTTTTTAGAGTCATACATTGTAAAAGAGTTTGAGGAGGAACTAATCAGTTCTCCGCATAATGACCAAAGTGTTTCATACTTGCCTTTTTTAGATACATTGTTCACTAAAGATGTAGATTTTTTATCAAAAAAATCACATTACTTCACTCAACATGCAGAACAGTTCCTTGAACTATACTTATTTTTATATACGTCGCAACTAGCATTAAACGTACATCCCCATACATTTGAAGAGCCAAAATCGAGACCATTGTATTTTATTTTAAACTATGAAAAGGCTTCTATAGAACGAAAGCAAATAAGATATGAAGGTTATAGAAACTTATATGATCATGCTAGGTATCTATTTCCTTATTTATCTTTTTTGGAAACATTAATAAAAATTACCAATAATCCCAAGTTACGTCTATATGATATTTCAACACAACTAAATGATGATAAAGAAACAGTCGATACACTTTCTAGGTTTGAAGTAAATTTTCGACTTGCAAGAAAACTTGATCCCCAGTTAGTGAACCATTCAACTCTTGATGATGTACTTAGTAGCCTTTTGAATTCTGTTTTTTCACAGTTTCAAGATAAGAGTACAAGAAAAGATGTTTTTGAGAAATATAATCGTGCATTTGAGAACCAATCTGCAAAACCATTTTTACACAGTCGCGGTAGATTTGGTAAAGTACTTGTATTAGATCAAGATATGATTTTACTCATTACAAATATGGCAGTTGGAGAAAAATCTCAAGTACGTTTTCAGGATCTAATAATAGAGTTTAATAAGAGAGGAATTTATTTTGATTCAAAATCAAAAAATACTCTAATTGAGCTATATGAACGAGTAGGGAATATTGATAGAAAAAGTGATAGTGGAGATGCAGTATATGTTAAATCAACAATTTAATTCTTTTCTTGTTAAACATCTTGTAGAATGGTTTGGTAAGGAACTACAAATAGGATATAGATATCGACTTTATTCTGATGATACAGATAAACTACAGGATATTTTAAGAGCCCTTCAAAATATAAAAACTGGTACAATTAACTATTTAAACACTTCTTTAGCATTTATTAGTATAAAGAGTACAAAACTAATTTTTGTAAATGATATTGAAGAGAGTATGAATGAACATTTTATCTCAAATCTTAGGGATGCAATATCTACACCAGAGGATTGTTTTATAGGGTGTTCCCTTCTTGTGATACATAAAAGTAGACTAGATACACTCCTAAACAGTGCACATAACTTATCTTCCAAACAATCCCCTTTTCATCCCGAAACTGTAAAAATTCATTTAGAAGCATTGTGTAGAGAATCTACTAAAGCAAAACTTTTTGAAGCCTTGTTAGATATACAAACAAAGCAAATGGAAATGGATAATCAATCAGCTTTTGGATACGAAGGCATATATAACTCTATCATCAATGATGTAGTTGACTTTAAAGGTTTGAACTTATTTGAAGATACAGATTTAGAAAATTTCGATTCAACTAAAAAGATAAAAAAAAGAATAGAAGAGAATCAAAAACTATACACAGATATAGAGTACAACATAATAAATTTCTCAAATGAGCTTACAGATAAATTAACTAAATTTTCCCCAGAATTTATAGATAGGTATATCACGGTAGATAACTGGGAAGATGTAAAACTAAAGCAATTGAAAAATGAGATTGAAGATAATGCGGGAGAGAGAATTTCATATGATACATCATTTGAAATTACGGAAGATAAGTATCTTATTCGAGATGATAGTACAACTCCTGCAGGTACAAGATCTAAAAATATAATTGTATTTGCAGAAGATAATAATGTCTCTTTATTACTAAAGTTTATTGGAGATGGACTTTCTGTGACTAACTTCTCCCTTTTAGATAATGAGGATTTAGATGATAGTGTATTCTCTTATATGCATAGAAAGCTTGATATACAAATACCATTTAATAGAAAACCATGTTATTTTAGAATAAGGTTACAAACAGCTAAGTCTTCTGAAACCCATATGTTTAAATTTTTGATTTTACAAAAAGATTCTTTTTATCTAGATGGAATAAAAAATCACTTTTTAATTAAACCAAAACAACAAAGTTTACTATTAAAGCTAGATACCTTTGAATTAGACTTTACTGATAATGTTCATAAAAGATATTCTTTACCTGAAAACGAGAATGTTGTTAATATCTTGGAACATACTGCTTTGAATACAGTAAACTTTTATAACGCACATGATGAGGTAATGTTATCTATTACAAATGGCGATGATTCCATTGATTTACTATTAGAGAATGAAAAGATTGAAGACAAGATATCTCTTCCACTACTTTTTAATACAAAAAGAATTGATAGATTACTCTCAGATGGAATAAATGCAGAATATAACTACACTAAGAAAAAAGCAATACTTGATAACAGGGAGTTTTTATTAGTTGGTGATCGCAACACATACATAGAATATGAACATCATTTTATTTTAAATCAAGCATACAAAATTGAAAATATTGATTATAAATCTTGTGACATACTTGATGATATTGATGTACCCATTGCTAATACTTATAAAGCACTCTTAAATTATTTTTTAATAAAAAAGACTACTCCTTCTTTATGTGCATGGGATGATGAGGTTACTTTATTAGCATCTGTATTTATAGATAGCTATTTAGTATATCTTTCAAAATTAGAAAGTAATTCTATATTTACTAATGAGCAAAAAATAATATTTGAGTTAGGTTTTGTAGAGGATAAAAATAAGAAATTCATGTCTCCTTTTTCTCCTCTAGTACTTTCTTATGTCATATACTTAAGAAACTCTATCGATGATAGTTATCAACATATTTTTGATGTTACTCTGAAGAGACTAAACGTAAAAGGTTTACTTCCTTACTTTTTTATTGATAACGATACTTATGCATATTCAAAAGTAGTAGATGAAGACCCTCTATGGATAGAATTTGTTCCAAATGAAGAGAATGAATTCAGTTATATATCAAAATTAACTACAGAAAAAATAAATGAATTTAAAGAATCATTTTCAGCTCTTTTTACATTTGGGAATAAGTCTTCTCTAATTATCAACAGTGTAAATAATGGTATGAATCAAGAGGTGTTTGAGGGTATAGTGAATTTCTATAAAAAATCCTTTAATGAACCAACTAAAATCATTATAAATCTTTATGATGATAAATTTGAAGAAACAGCATTTGATATCTTTTCAGATACAGACAGTTATGAAAATCTAAAATCTATGTATAAAATTAAAGATGATGATGCCGAGACGATTATTGATGTCATGCGTACACATATTACATACAGTAAACATTTAACTACTGAAGATCAAAACTATTGTCATTTATCATTATTTAAAAATAATGAAAAAGTTGAAATTAGAAATCAGAATGTACTAGCAAAGAAATCTGGACTAGTTCATAAAGGTTTAATATCTGGAGAAAGCGCTGAAAACAAAGATGGTTTTTACTATAGTGGGTTTGGACTAAAAGGTGTAGATATTGAAAATAATAGCCATCTAAAGTTAGCTAAAATCTATAATGCAATGCAAAGACCTATCTATGAATCAGGTTCTGAATATATTAAAGATAACACGATATCTTTGATGATTAGTGATAATTTTAAATCCTTACTTGAAAAATCATATTCTAGCGCATTATGGACAGTCATTATTGATCCAAAAGTTACATTAGATTTCTTTGATGGATATAAAGATTTAATTTTGATCCATTACTCTGATCAGTATAGTTCATCTGCAAATTATGATGCAATAACCGTTACCGCTAAAACAAATTTATACTCTAGTATTGTAGGTAGTATAAGTACTATAAGTGAATTTAATGCTTTTAATGGCGAATGGCTCATTAAAATGATCACAGAAGCAGAGACAATTAAAAAAGAAAAATATGGAATTATTGCAGCATATAAGTATATTACAGCTCTTTTATATACAGATAAAATAACATGGGTTCCACTATCTGTTGCAGAAATGATACGGGTATCTGGTAACGTCGGTTTATCTATGGGTAAAAGTGACTTCTCTCGATACAATGAAAGTAAAGAAGATGAAGAGTTAAAGCTTGGTCCTATCTCAGATGATATATTGATGGTAGGATTGTGTAAAGATGACATCATCCTATACCCTGTAGAAGTAAAGTCTGGTAGTGCTAGTTTAACAAAAGCTACAAAACAAGCTAAAGCGTTAAAATCATACTTTTATAACCACCTTTTTGAAGGAGATACCCTAAAAAGTAGACTTCTTAAAGGTTTGTTTATTCGTCAACTATTTATGCAAGTCGAAAAGTATGAACTTTATAATGTTTTTGATGAAAATTATTTTGATAATCTACATGAGAAACGAGAAATCTTACTAGATGGAGACTATTCTTTAGTAGAACTAGATAACAATAATGAAGGCTCAGTAGTAGCTTTTCTAGATGTGTGTCTTGATACTTCAATTTCCTTAAAAGACTCTATATTAGAATGTCAAATACCATACGACTTTTTAAGCAATATGCTAAATGATTCATTTGATAATTTAAAAACAAAAATTCAGAATGGAGAATATGGAACTCATAAGCCAAGTATATTACAAAATATAAGATGTAAAAACACTATAGTAGACGAGATAACGTCTCAAGAAACAAAAATAATAGAAGTAGATACTGAAATAGAAAAAGAAATAGTTCAAAACCCTGTAATGGAAAAAGTTATATCTTCTGAACCTATGCAGATAAAGTTTGGAAGGAATATATTAAATAAAAATGATATTCTTTGGTATCCAACAGACACATCAAAAACATTAAATACTAACACTGGTATCATTGGTACAATGGGAACAGGTAAAACACAATTTACCAAATCACTTATTACTCAACTACATCAAAATCAATCTAGTAATGTTACGGAATCTGATATTGGAATACTCATCTTTGATTATAAAGGCGATTATATAGATGATGAGTTTATTAATGCCACAAATGCAAAGGTTTATGAACTAGAAAAATTACCATTTAATCCATTGGCACTATTTGGCAATAAACCAAAACAACCTATACACACTGGTCGAACATTAACGACAACATTAGCAAAAGCATTTAATCTTGGTACTGTGCAACAAGCAACTTTAAAGCAATTGATTGGAGAAGCTTATACATCAAAAGGTATCTCTAGTAATGATAAAACTACATGGTCTTTAGAAGCTCCTACTTTAAATGATATATGGGAAGTATTTATAAACCAAGAAAAAGTCAATACAGACTCTTTATACGCAGCACTTGATGATTTAATTGATTTTGAAATTTTTGAGCCAGATGCAAGTTTAACTAAGTCACTTTATGATGTAGTTGATGGAGTAACGGTTATCAATCTTTCTGGATATGATTCAAATATTCAAAACCTTATAGTTGCAATAGCGTTAGATCAGTTTTACATACAAATGCATAATCAAGGTTCATCAACAATAGAAGGTGATTTCAGACAAATATCAAAAATGGTTTTAGTCGATGAAGCAGATAATTTCATGTCTCAAGACTTTGCAAGTATTAAAAAAATCTTAAAGGAAGGTCGTGAGTTTGGAGTTGGAACTATCCTCTCAACTCAGCAGTTAACACATTTTAAAACTTCAGAAGATAACTATGCAGAGTATATAAATACATGGGTAGTACATAAAGTATCAAGTATTAAATCACAAGATGTTACTTCTTTATTTAACATTAGTAATAAGCAGGAAGCAGAGAGTTTAATGGAACAGATAAGAAAATTGGAAAAACATTTTAGTATTTATGTAGATGGTAATAAAAATATGATTAAAATGCGGGATTTAGCATTTTGGGAATTAATGATGAAAAATTAAATGATTCTTTAGATTTTAAACTCTTGTATTATCCATTCAAAAATATCACTATTATCACGAAGTGAAGAGGTTAGTACATTAAAACCTCTTTCGCAGTGATATTCTAAAGTTTTTTCAAACTCTCTTTCTGACATAATAGTGTATTGTTGAACATTAGCTACCATAAGAGCTATAAAGTCATTGTAGTCTGCTTGCTCTCCTGTGAGGTCAAGCTTCCCTTTCCCTGTAATGACTTCTAGATTATATAGTTTACCATTTGTAAAGTCTATCTTTTCTTTTAAATCAATCTTCTCTTCTAATGCCAAAGAGATAGATGTAGCAAAACGTATAGTAAGCCACTTAGGTTCGCCCTCAAAGCCTAAAAGCCGTGCAATACGAGGTAAGTGTTGTTCTGTGTGTTCTGTAGTCCTCATTAGGTAACCTCAGATGATTTTTTATGGATGATATCGTGAATATCTGCTTCTTCTACAGAAGTAGCAGAACCTGCATTACTAAGTATGAAAGTTTGGGAGACATATTTAGTTAAAGTCTTAAAGCCTTCATGCTTTAGTTCGCTTGGAGTTGGTAAGATAATGACTTGTTTAGAAACCTCTGGATAGAACTCATTTAAAATGAGTGATTGATTCTTCTCATCGAGTCTTCCTAATGGAGTATCTATAATCATAGGGATGTCTTCTGCGATGTATTCTGAAATTCCCCAGATCAGTGCAGTCGCAATAATCTGTTTCTGTCCTGATGAACTGGATAGGATATCCATCGCATTCCCTTCTGCGTCATAGAGGTTAATGTTGAAGTTTTCATCTAAGATGATTTTGTCTGCCTCATAGCCTTCTTTTTTGAGTTGTTTGAATTTAATGTTAATAGATCTTTCTAGGTTTTCACGCTTGTCTTTTTTTATTTTTTGTTTCATCTCAGTACTTACTGTGATGATAGAACGTAACGTTTGTAACTTAGCATTTGCAAGAGCATTTTTATGTTCTTGCATGGTGAGCTTAGCTAGCTCTTTTCTCAATACTTTTTCTTCTACATTTAGCGAGAGTATTTTCTCTTCTAAGTTTTCACATTTCACTGTTTGACGAATGATGTTTTCATTGATTTGTGTAGCAAGTACAAAGTCTTCTGCATACTCTTTTTTATCTTCTGCTATTTTATGTTCTAGTGAAGCTATTTCATTTTCTAGGTCTTTGATCTCTTGGGCATTAGATGATAAAGAACTAAGAAGTTTCTTTAAATCTATTTTAGGAAGGGCATCAAATTGTTTTTCAATTTTAAAAGGGTCTGCAAATGAGACACTTTGGTTTGCACTACTGGGTTGAAATATACTATCAAATGCAGTAGATACAGCATCTTTTTCTTTCATCTTTTCTAGTAGTTGCATGAGTTGCTCTTTTTTGGTTTGCAGTAAAGAAGTGTCTATCTGTACTTTTCCTCGATAGTTAGTACCTATATCTTTAGAAAGTTTTTTATGCAATTTGTTATTGAGTAGAAGAGGTAATTGCACAAGAGTTACTTGTTTCATTTGTGCTATAAGTGTTTGTCTTGTTTCAAGTGTCTTAGTTAAAGTTTCTTTTGCCTCATAGAGTGGGGTTTGAAAACGACTTTTGAGTTTTTTGAGTTTATTGTTAAGTGCTCTTTGCTCCTCTTCCATCTCTTTGAGTATTACTTTTTTCTCATGTGCGAGAGATTCTTCTGTGGTAACTATTTTGGCTTTAATGTTGTCGTATAAAGTTTCTTTTTCTTCAACTTCAGCGATGAGCTTTTTGTCTAACTCTGCTTTATTGATTTTACGTATGAGATGCTCTGCATCAGCTATCATTTGATCATAAATGTCTAACTCTAAAACATCTTCAAGCATTTTAGTAAACTCTTCATGTGAAAAGTCTGCAATAGTTTGTATCTTTTCTCCATCAAAGAAAAAGAAACGTGCCATAGTTGGAGATATCTTTTGGTTGATGATATCTTGGGCATCATCACCTTGTGCAAGCAAGTTTTGTTCTTCATCATAAAGCATGAGGCTTTCAACGTATGAGGATCCACTGAGTGTAAAGGTACGTTTTACGATGAGCAAGTCATCATCATCAATGGTAATAGTAATTTTAGCTTCATTAATGCCTGCAAGCTTCGCTTTTCTATTTAACATACCACTGAAGTTCTTTTTTACATTCCCCACAACAAAGTCTTCTTTGCTAAGTGTTTGATTACCTATGTGTAAAATGTCTTTATTGAGTCCATGTAGAGCAATTTTTACCGAGTTAATAAATGATGTTTTACCAAAACCATTTTCGCCAATAATAAGAGCAATAGGTTCATCTTTTTTCTCAAAGTCAAAATGTTTTAGTCCATGATAGGAAAATACATTCTCTATAGCAATAGATTTAAATCTCATTTACTATCCCATTGGCAAAGTTTTCAACAAGATTTTCCATCTCTGTAAATATTTTTGTACGTTTAATTTGGTGTCTATAGCTATGTTCTTTTTGCATAAGGTCTTCTATTAGTTTTGTTGGAATTTTGTTTTCTTGACATATAGAGTCAATATATGTTCTTTCTGTCTCATCAAATGATTTTACAGATTCATAATCAATGAGTCTATCTACTGATTGAGCTAAAGTAATAGCAGTTTCAAAGAAGTCACCATCATGTAACCACTCTTTTTGAATTTGTGCGATTTCCTCATCAGAAATGAGCTTTTTAGAACCCATCTTACCAAGGGCAATTAACTCTTGTTCAATAGATAGTAATTCTTTTAATAACTCTTTACGGACAGAGAGTAAAAATGGTCCGACAGATTTTTGTCCATTTCTTCTACGTGGTTGTCTTTTTGAATGATCATAACGATATTCTTCAAGTTTGTTTCTGAAGTTATTGAGTGGAAGCATCCATTTATCTTCTTTATTTCGTAGCATGTTTGCCATGGATTTATCTTTACTAACCACCGTACAAACCCAGCAACCAAAACGCGTTTTACCACAAGAAGCTGCTTCTGGGTTAAGAGCAATATTACAATCTGCTTCTCCAGACCCTTTGTCGTAGAGTTTCATCATATCATTGTGAATTCCCCATGGGGCAGGGTTTTTACTTAAATATGTCCAAACATCAGCATTTGTCCAGTCTTTAACGGGAGAGAATACAAAGGCATTTGGTATTTCACCATGTTTAGAAAAACCTCTATGGTTCTCATCTCTTTTTGCGATAGACTCTGCACGAGCTTGTGACTCATCAGAACGTACACCTAAGAGCATAAGAATAGATTCATTCTTTTCAGTCAGTGATTTTAAAAAGTTTGTTGCAGGCTTGATTTTCATTCTGTCTGTACACCAACGAAATGTTTGGTTAGGAGAAGGATACCCTTTACCCAGAAGTAGTGTCCAGAAGCTTTCAGTAACTTTAGGTTTTAATAAATTTACAGATATATTAAGATCTGAGTTTTTGATAAAACCTTGAAGTTGACTTAGCTTATCTGTAGTATAGTCTTCAATGATTGGCATTTCCACACCTGTATCGGAAGTTACTATATATATTTTTTTATATTTTTTCTGTTCTTCATTGAGGTCAAGTAGCATTTCTATAACAAGCTGTAGAACTGTAGTAGAGTCTTTTCCTCCAGAGAATGTAACTACCCATGGGCGTGTATCGGCTAAAAATTCTTTTTTCAGACGTGATTTAACGGATTGTATTTTATTATCTAATGTGCTCATTTATAACTCCCCGTGTATAAAAAATGATTATACTTATTTTTATATAGAATAAGGATAAAAGTAACTTTAGTATTCATAAATTCTTCATCTTTTCTAAATGATCACCATACCATTGCATAAGACCTTGCATAGCTTCTTTGTAGGTAGAGTGGTTGTATGCAGCTTTTATTTTATTTTGTTCTTTATGCGCCAAACAAGCTTCTATAACTTCTCCAGTATAGTTATGACCGTTAGTATCATTTGCTTTTTCATAAGCAATAGTACTAAAAATTGATCTAAAACTATGAGGTACTAATTCATCTTTACTATACCCCATACGTCTTAAAGCTGATATGAGGGTATTATCACTAAGGGGTTTGTCATTGTTTATGATACTTGGAAATACATAAATATGACTCAAGCTGTTTTCTTTGGCTTCTTGAAGAATAGTTATAGCTTGACTGGAGAGAGGTAGAATAAATTCTTTTTTTGTCTTCATTTTTTCTTTAGGGATAATCCACTCTTCTGTTTTAAAGTTGATTTCTTTCCATTCCATATGACGGATGTTAAAACTTCTGACAAACACATAAGGAAGTACCTTGAGTGCTAATTTAGTATAGTAGTCCCCCGAATATTCATCTATAGATAAGAGTAGAGCCTTAATGTCTTTTTCTTTTGTCAAGGTAGGATAATGTTTTTTTTCTCGCTTACCCAAGACAATAGGTAATTCAATATCAGCAATTATATTATGAGGGGTATATTCATGAGTAACAGCATATTTGTAAATTTTATTAAGTAACATAGCCGTACGTTTTGCAGTTTCGAGTAAATCTCTATCTTTTAAATGCTCTAAAATGAAAATAATCTCTTTTCGTGTAATTTCATCGATTGGTTTATTTTTGATAGATATTTTTTGACTGCTTATATTTAAACTGGGGTACAAGTAATTTTCTAAAGCTCTGCCCAAGCGTGTATGATAGTTCTCAGAGACCTGACTCTTGTAACTTTTGAGCCATTTTTGAGAAATATTATAAAATGTATTTTCTTTTTTTAGTTCTATATCTTGTGTAGCTTGCCTAAGTTCTTTCTTCCTCTGATTAGGATCTATATTGTCTGCAATAAGTTCTTTTAATTCTTCTCTTTTAGTTCTAGCTTTAGCAAGAGAAATGGTAGGGTAGGTACCAATAGCATATTCTTTTTCTTTGTTGTTGAATCTATACTTGAGTCTCCATAATTTTGATCCATTTGGAAGGATGTGTAAAGATAAGCCTCTCCCGTCAGATAACTTGTATTTCTTATCTTTAGCTTTAGCATTTTTTATTTCTGTGGCACTCAGCGGTTGTGTTAGTCTTGCCATAGTCTTACCTTTCTAGTATTTAGGGGGTAATGAAATATCAGTAAAGATACAATTAGTATATTATACCCTAAAATACCCCCTAAAAGGTATAGATTTAGTTATTTTTGTCTATATTGTATTGGACTAAAAAAGTATATTATTATCCGACTACATGAGGTCTATATGGATTTTATTAGATGGTTTTAGATTGTGCTTTGGTGGAGGTGAGGGGAATTGAACCCCTGTCCTAAAATAGCTAGAACTATGACTCTACATGCTTAGACGGTGTTGTTAATTTTAATCTAGTTTTGTACTACACTCAAAACTTTGCTAGACGAGCTAAGATTCTCACCCTGTGGCATAGCTTCCACGGGGCATAGTCATCAGATGTGATACCCAAAATGCAAAAGCACTCCAAATAAATGGACTCCTGTTAAGATGACACTCCCAGGCAGGGCAGTCCTCCGCGTGAGCGGGGTTAATGACTTACGCTACTGCGTAAGCTGGACGGTAATCTGTGTTGTTTGCGTTTAAATGCGTGTGAGCCGCGTAACGGAATTGCTCAGTCCGACATGCACATAGCCCCGACTACTCCAGTCGAAACCAAGTCACCCCCATTTTTTTGTTTTGGAGTATGTGATAGTTATGATAAAATTAGTATTCATCTTTGAGTCTAGAGCACATACAAAAAATCATCGACTAGCCAGCAGCTAGTCTCAAATTTTTTATATGCACTCTAACCACAAATCTAAGCACTACTCTCATCACATCTACCACATAAACCAAAACAGGTAGGTTTAATTTCGTCGGATGATAACACTTTTGGATTAGTTTGTCAATAGGTAGCTCCTAAGGCATATCACGCTAAAATCGTTGCATGAAGATAGGAAGAAAAATGACATGGTCATATAGATACATTTTACTAGCAGTTATATTTGGTTTTAGTAGTCTGTGTGCAAAAGAGATAAAAGTAGCAGTGGCGGCAAATGTAAGTTATGCCATCAAAGATTTGGAAGAAGCATTTACCAAACAAAACCCTGAGATAAAAGTACAGATTATTTTAGGAAGTTCTGGAAAATTGACTGCTCAGATACAACATGGTGCACCTTATGACATCTTTATGTCTGCAAATATGATGTATCCTAATAGGCTCTATAAAGAAAAAATTGCGATTACTTCACCGCTTGTGTATGCCAAAGGCTCTTTAGTACTGTTGTCTACACAAAAGAGAGATTACCACGTGGGGCTTCCTATACTAGATGATGTATCTATCAAAAAAATAGCTATTGCAAACCCCCAAAGTGCACCTTATGGAAAAGCTGCAAAAGAAGCATTAGTGCATGAAAATCTTTATGAAAAAGTAAAACATAAATTGGTTTATGGCGAATCGATATCCCAAACACTTTTTTTTACAAGCAAAGCAGCAGATATTGGTTTGGTAGCTAAATCATCACTTTTGTCTCCTCAAATGTCACACTATAAAGAGTATATACATTGGACAGAGGTAGATGAATCATTTTATAACCCCATAGATCAAGGTATAGTGATACTAAAGCATGCAAACGAGAATACTGATGTAAAAAAGTTTTATGATTTTATCTTAAGTAAACAAGCAAAAACTATTTTAAAACAGTATGGATACAAGGTAGACTAGTGGACTTAGCTTCTATTGATTTTGCACCTTTTTGGCTCTCTTTTAAATTAGCTGGGCTAACGACACTTATACTTTTTATGATTGCTTTGCCTTTTGCCTGGTGGCTCTCACAAACCAAATCAAAGGCGAAGCCATTTATTGAGGCGATGACAGCTTTACCTATAGTGTTACCCCCTTCTGTACTAGGTTTTTATCTTTTAGTTGTGCTCTCTCCAAACTCTGCTGTGGGTGGTTTTTTTGAAGAGGTTTTTGGGCTTAAACTGGTTTTTTCTTTTACTGGGTTAGTGATTGCTTCATGTTTTTACTCTCTTCCTTTTATGGTACAGCCTCTACAAAGTGGCTTTGAGACATTGAACAAACATATGCTAGAAGCTTCTTACCTTGCAGGTAAAAGTAAACTTCAAACAGTGCTACAAGTGGCTATCCCCAATATAAAACCTTCACTGATGACTGCGCTTATTATTACTTTTGCACATACTGTGGGTGAGTTTGGTGTTGTACTTATGGTAGGGGGAAGCATACCTGAAGAGACAAAGGTGGCCTCTGTAGCTATCTATGAAATGGTAGAGATGATGGAGTATGGTACAGCCCATATTTATGCAGCTATTATGCTAGCGATGAGTTTTTTGGTACTTGTAGCTGTGTACATATTTAATCATAAACAAAAACGTAAATTAGGTTTTGTGTGATGGTAGAAATAGACATTCGGAAAAAGCTTCATGGTGCACAAGGAGATATGCATTTAGATGTACAGTTACAGATACAAAAAGGGGAATTTGTAGCGCTGATGGGAGAGAGCGGTGCAGGAAAAACCACACTACTAAGAGTACTCGCAGGACTAGAGAATGCACAAGGTGACATAGTTGTAGAGGGAAGCTCTTGGAAACATACGCCTATACAAAAAAGAGAGATAGGTTTTGTATTTCAAGACTATGCACTCTTTGAAAATATGACAGTATTAGAGAACTTACTTTTTGTACGTAAAGATATTGCGTTGGCAAAAGAACTTTTAGAGATGACAGGGCTGAGTACCCTTCAATCACAAAACGTTACAGGTCTCAGTGGCGGGCAAAAACAGCGTATCTCACTGTGTCGTGCGATGATGAAAAGACCTACACTTTTGCTTATGGATGAACCACTTTCTGCACTAGATACTAAGATGAAAACACACTTGCAAAATGAGATAAAAGCACTACATCAACGTTTTAATATGACGACTATCATGGTCAGCCATGACAGAAGTGGTGTCTATCAGCTATGCTCTCGTGTAGTGATACTTGAAAAAGGTAAAATAGTACAAGACTATGCCATAGAAAAAATGCTAGATAAAACAAAACAAAAACATCTCGTAGAAGTGCTAGCACTTCATAAAGATAGCGCTAAAACATACGCAACGGTATCACTTTTAGGCGTCTATTTAAACGTTGAAGTATCACCAGATACACAAGTATCACAAAGTATATATATTACACTAAAGGCAGAGAGAACATGACACTCACAACAAAAGTACTTTTAGCGATGGCACTAGGTATCGTAGTGGGACTAGGGATTAACCTCTCAGGTATAGCGATTGAGGGGAGTCTCACCGATGAATACATTGTAAATGGTCTCTTTCATGTCGTGGGTAAAATGTTTATCACTGCACTTAAGATGTTGGTAGTACCTTTGGTGTTTTTCTCACTTATCTCTGGAGTACTAGGTATTGGGGATATACGAAAACTAGGTTCTGTAGGATTAAAGTCTTTTGGACTTTATATGTTGACAACTGCTATGGCAATAACGATAGCCATCGCTTTAGCTGCAGCAGTTTTCCCCTTCTTCTCAACCCCTGAAGCGAGCAAAAAAGCGTATGTAGCCAAAGAAGCACCGCCCATGACAGATGTACTTATACACATCATTCCTGAAAATGTAGTAGAGGCGTTTGCTACAGGCAATATGTTACAAATCATTTTCTTCTCTATTTTACTAGGGATATCTTTACTGATGGTAGGTAAAAAAGCACAAAACATTGCAGAAGGTATTGAGGTGATGAATGAAGTGATGATGAAGATGGTAAACATTATTATGTCCGTAGCCCCTTATGCTGTTTTTGCACTATTGGCAAAATCTGTGGCTGAGCTAGGTATAGATTTGTTACAGCAGTTGGTTGTGTATGTCGTGGTGCTTGTGGCCGTTTTAATATTCCATCTTTTTGGAACATTGATGTTTTTATTGAAAGTCTTTTCAGGGTTAAGCCCTAAAATATTTTTAGCCAAGATACGTGATGCACAGGTGTTTGCATTTTCAACAGCAAGTTCTAATGCCACGATACCTGCCACACTTCGATCTGTGACTAAACGTATGGGTGTTGACAACTCTGTTGCTTCATTTACTGTACCTTTTGGTGCTACTATCAATATGGATGGCACAGCCATTATGCAAGGAGTTGCCACCGTTTTTATCGCCAATGTTTACGCGATAGACCTAAGCATATCTGATTATCTTACGGTGATACTTATGTCAGTTCTGGCTTCCATAGGTACAGCAGGAGT
>JAKIUE010000102.1 GCA_021647715.1 Sulfurovum sp. | reverse complement strand
GGTTGGTTATCGATAAACTTTTGACGTTCATCTGCCATTTTGTCATTGATACTTTTATCTGACATCTTATGCTCCTTGTTCTTTACAGTTTTGAGCATAGCCGTAGACCATTTTTAAGAAGGCTTGTAGACTTTGTTGACGTACAGGAGATAAAAGCTCCATGATGCCCATATCTTGAAGTCCAGCAGGGTCAAACTGAAGTATCTCGTCGGCTGTTCTCTTACCAAAGATATCTAAAAGAAGTGTGAGCATACCTTTTGCCATTTCTGAAGTACCTTCACCACGTAAGATGAGATTTCCATCTTTACAATCGCCTACAAGCCAAGCATCAGATGCACAACCTACCACATAGGTACCTTCGTGCTTATCTTCATCAGGAAGAGTAGTGTGTTTTTTACCTAAATCAAAAATATATTCTAACTTATCATTAGGATCATCAAACAGATCAAAATCTTCTTTATATCTTGCTATAGTTGCTTCTATACTCATAATTTACTCCTTATTTGATGCATAAAATACTGCTTCAAAAGCATCTTTTATACGTTCTTGATGTCTTGTGTCCTTTACTGTCTCTATAAGAGTATTGGCAAAGGCTATGACAAGTATTTTTCTGGCTTCCAAGTAGCTTATACCACGGCTTTGTAGATAGAAAAGCTGCTTTTCATCTAACTGACCAGTGGTTGCACCATGAGAGGCTTCGAGTTCATCTATATAAATCTCGAGCTGTGGCTTAGATACCATATAGGCTTTTTTATGAAGCAAAATGGACTTTGCATTCTGTTCTGCTTTTGTGAACTTAGCAGTTTTTTCTACACGTATAAGTGCATCGAAAATTCCTCTTGCTTGTCCATCAAGTATATTTTTAGCTACTTGTCTAGAAGTAGAGTGTTCTCCACGGTGGATGATTTGTGACGCGGTACCACGTTTAGAATCATCATTAAGGTAGAGTAGGTGTTCTGCATCAATATGTGCATGTTCACCTAGCTCAACTTTAAGTACTTGTAGAGCGTTATCTCCACCTAAATCAAAGTTTTTAAGTACAACATTTGCATTTTTACCAACGTTTACGTTGTGTGAAGACACCATGCTATATTTGTTATCGCTCATGGTTTGTAATCTCACCATACGAAGCGTAGAATCTTGAGCGATATGCATGTCGTAACCATAAAGTACTAAGGTATTAGAGATGTCACCTGTCTCAAAGTTTTCATACATGGTTACATGACGGTTTGCTTGGTTAGAGATTTCAACTCTATAGTTGATGAGTGCATCACTTTGAGTATACTTATGGAGTATCTCAACATGTGCATCTCCATCTACCTCTATCTTGATAACACGTGGTGATAGGAGATGACCTAAGTAGTAGAGTCCATCAAAGTGTTCCATATCTATAGACTCACATATTTCTGAGTAGACGCGTAATCCCTTAGGTGCTTTTATAACGACACCATCAACAATTTCTACTTTTTCACCTTCTTCTATACTTTTAGGGATATAGTCTAAGGTTTTATAGTCATGATCTAGTAATTTTTCTACATCAAAATAGTGATATTCTTCTGTCATTTTATGTGGCAGACCAAGAGAAGTAAACTTCTCTATAAGACTATCTTGCCCTTTAGTCTCTAAAAGTGTAGATACTTCTTGTGCATTTTTGTTTTTAAGTGTAATGAGGTTCATTAGTCCTCCTTTATGCCGTCATACCCATGCTCTTCTAAGTATGGTACAAGTTCTGGTCCTGCTGTTTTGATCACCTTGCCATCTTTAAGTACATGGATGTAATCTGGTTCTATATAATCAAGAATACGGCTATAGTGTGTAATAACCAAGAAAGTACGTTTACCGTCTTTCATCTTGTTGATACCTTCAGAGACTTGTCTAAGTGCATCAATGTCTAGTCCTGAATCAATCTCATCTAGAATAATTACTTCAGGTTCAAGTATAAGCATTTGAAGAATTTCGTTACGCTTTTTCTCTCCACCTGAAAAACCTTCGTTAAGTGAACGGCTAATCATGTCTGATTTCATACCGAGCATTTCAAGGTGTTTTTTCATTGCTCTTAGGAATTCAGCAGCATTGAGCTCTTCTTTACCTTCATATTTAAGTTTGGCATTCAGTGCTGTTCTTAAAAAATAAGCATTATTTACACCAGGGATTTCAACAGGGTGCTGGAAAGAGAGGAAAATACCTTCTAAGGCTCTCTCTTCAGGTTCCATATCTTTAATGCTTTTACCTTTATATGTAATGTCACCACCTGTAATCTCAACATCATAGTGACCTACGATGGTTTTTGATAGTGTTGATTTACCAGCACCATTTGGCCCCATGATAGCATGTACTTTTCCTGCCTCTAACTCTAGGTTAAGACCTTTAAGTATGTTCTTATCACCTATCTTTGCTTCTAAATTCTCTATTTTCATAATACTCATCCTACGCTTCCTTCTAATGTTAATTCTAATAATGCTTTGGCTTCAACTGCGTACTCCATAGGGAGTTGGCTAAAGACTTGTTTACAAAAACCGTGGACTATCATAGACACGGCGTCTTCTTCTGTGATACCTCTTTGACGTAAGTAAAAGAGTTGTTCATCCGATATTTTTGAAGTGGTTGCTTCATGCTCTACTTGTCCTTGAGTGTCTTTTGACTCAAGGTAGGGGAAGGTATGTGCACCACATTCGCTACCTATAAGGAGGGAATCACACTCAGAGTAGTTTCTAGCTCCTACTGCGGAAGAATTGATCTTCACTAAACCTCTATAGGTGTTTTGACCTTTCATAGCCGAGATACCCTTAGAGATGATGGTAGACTTGGTATTTTTACCAATGTGTATCATTTTTGTGCCTGTGTCAGCTTGTTGGGCTAGGGTAGTCACTGCTACTGAGTAAAATTCGCCTACAGAGTTGTCACCCTTTAAGATACAGCTTGGGTACTTCCATGTAATGGCAGAACCCGTCTCAACTTGTGTCCAAGAAACTTTAGCGTTTTCACCTTCACAAATCGCTCGTTTGGTTACGAAGTTATATATGCCACCTTTACCGGTCTCGTCCCCTGGGTACCAGTTTTGGATGGTAGAGTATTTGATTTCTGCATCTTTTAGGATGACGAGTTCAACCACGGCAGCGTGAAGCTGATGGTCATCACGTGTAGGAGCGGAACATCCTTCGTTGTAAGAGACATGAGAACCTTCATCTGCGATGATAAGCGTACGTTCAAACTGACCTGTGTTCATGGCATTGATTCTAAAGTAAGTAGAAAGCTCCATAGGACAACGTACACCTTTGGGGATGTAGACAAATGTTCCATCTGTAAACACTGCAGAGTTTAGTGCTGCAAAGTAATTGTCGGCCATAGGCACAACTGAGAACATGTATTTTTTGACAAGCTCAGGGTAGTCACGTATCGCTTCTGAGATAGAACAAAAGATAACACCATGTTTTTCAAGCTCTTCAGAGTAGGTAGTTTTAACAGATACCGAATCTACTACGGCATCCACAGCTACTTTTACCCCTGCGAGTTGTTTTTGCTCATCAAGTGAGATACCTAGCTTTTCGTAGGCTTCTAGTATCTTAGGATCCACTTCATCCAAAGAGTCAATCTGCTCTTTAGGTGCAGCAAAGTATGAAATGCTTTGGTAGTCTATAGGTGTATAGTCTAGTTTTCCCCAGTGAGGCTCTGTCATGGTTTCCCATTTTTTAAGTGCTTTGATACGTAAATCTAGCATCCACTCAGGCTCTTCTTTTTTCTTAGAGATGAACTTAAGCGTGTCAATATCTAGCCCAGGTTCTATAATATCAGTTTCGATATCTATCTCGAAGCCAAGTTCATACTCGCCCGAGATAGCAGTATCTAATCCTTCATTTGCCATTTAAAATCCTTATATATAGGTTATGTAATATATGTTTTATTTATAGCATAAAAGAGTGTAATGGTCAAGTAAATTTATCAAATAGGAGTAAATTTATCTTATTTGTGTTTTAAAAGACATTATCTGTTCGTTTGGCGGTGATTTATTGTTTTGATTATATACGAAGTTGAAATTGAAAAATTATCATTGGTTGCGGGAGGAGGATTTGAACCTCCGACCTTCGGGTTATGAGCCCGACGAGCTACCAAACTGCTCTATCCCGCGACAGGATTTTATAACTTATTTAAAAGTTATTGGAGTGGGATTATAGCTTGAATAAATATATTCAAACTTAAATCATTTATGGATGGGGTAGAGGGATTCGAACCCCCGAATACCAGTACCAAAAACTAGTGCCTTACCGCTTGGCGATACCCCAATATTCATAAGTCATATTGGCTTATGTGGACGAGATTATAGCACCAAATAACGCACATGTCAAGAGGTATTTAAAAAGTATTTAAATTTTATATATATTTCTTAAATGAAGTCCATATAGGTATAATATATTTATTATTAAATATAGAGAATGGAGTGTTGATTTATGTCAAGTGCAGCTATAAAACGTGTAGAGATTGCTATAGAAGAGACAAAAAGAGGTCGTATGGTCATTATGATGGATGATGAAGATAGAGAAAATGAGGGTGACCTCGTCTATGCTGCTACATTTTCTACACCTGATATGGTCAATTTTATGGCAAAAGAAGCTAGAGGACTCATTTGTACGCCTGTGACAAAAGAAATAGCAACTAAGCTAGATTTATTACCTATGGTTTCAAATAATGTTTCTAACCACGAGACAGCCTTTACTGTTTCCATAGATTCTACTGTGGCTACTACAGGAATCTCGTCGGCTGAGAGAGATGACTGTATCTCTAAACTTGCATCTCCTCAGACAGTAGCTTCAGATTTTGTTCGCCCTGGGCATATTTTTCCTCTTATTGCTAAAGATGGAGGAGTACTTGTGCGTACTGGACATACTGAGGGATCAGTAGATCTGTGTAAATTAGCAGGACTCGCCCCTGCAGCAGTGATTTGTGAAATTATAAAAGATGATGGCACTATGGCTCGTATGGATGACTTAGAAGTCTTTTCAAAAGAGCATAATTTATGTATAGTGTATATCTCTGATATCGTAGAGTATAGACTTGCGAATGAACAACTTGTAAAACGTATTAAAGAGGAAGAGACTGAATTAAGGGGCATTAAAGTAGAGAAAATTATGTATGAAGATCACTTAAAACGTACGCATACTGTTATTCAGTTTTATAAGTCACATGAAACTGCGAATGTGAAGTTTCATAACATAGGCACAGACATAGGCTTGGTTCTTGATGATAAACGTTTTTCTGCATTGAATAATTCCATAGAGTATTTAAAAAATAATGGTGGTACACTTATATTTTTAGATACTAAAGTAATTTCCCATGAGCAAGCTAAAGAATTTGGAGTAGGGGCACAAATATTGAAAGACTTGGGTATTAAAAATATTAATTTGCTTACTACCAATGTAGATACAGCGTTTGTTGGACTTGCAGGATTTGGGCTGGATGTGGTAAGTAAAATTGAGATAGTATAGAGGTTTATTTCAGATGTCTCTTTGACATTTTTTGACATTGTTAGGCTAGAATTATTTTATATATATTTTTATATGGAGCCTTAGTTTAATGAAAAATCTTACACAGTATATAGTCATATTATTAATACTCTGTATACCAATACATGCAAATGATATAAATAAAACAAAAATGATGTGTGAAGGTGGAGATTCGAGAAGTTGTTTTTTTATGGGAATTAAATAT
>JAKIUE010000009.1 GCA_021647715.1 Sulfurovum sp. | reverse complement strand
GCTGGTGTGTACACTGTACGTGCTGGATTTGGTGTCTTGGTGTTCCTTGGTCTCATCACTTACTTTACTTCTTTCTTTGTGAAAGAAGAGCAAACAGCTTAAGCAGAAACTATGCTTAACTATTGGCTTGAGTTTGAAGAGAGTATCGGCAGGGTTTGGGACAAGTATCTCAACCGTAAGGTAAACAAGTTCCATGAAGAGGAGCGTGTTTACTTTGCTGACATCTCCAAATCACTCATGCTTTTTCATCACCTCTTAGGTGGTGAACAAGGCAAAGAGCTACATATAACCGACAAACGATACGTCGATACAACACGAACGATGCTTCAAAAAGTATCATTTTTAGGTAAAGAGTTTTACCTTACTTGGCAAGATGAAAAAGCCATCTACCTCCCTGCATCATTTGCATATTTTCCAAGTAAAAAACACAATGAAATGTTGTACTATTGGCTCATCGCTATGCTTACTAGAGTAAATGTAAACTCCAACAACCTTATAGAACAAAATAGCCAAGCAATTACCTTACTCACATCCAAATACAAGGGATTTAAAGAGTTTTATCGCTATGCATCCCACTATCTATCAGAACAATTTGTACAGTTGTCATTTATGAATGCTTCAGAAGAAACCAATAATGAAGCCTTGATACATGACTACCCTAACCCTCTGTGGATATACCCTCCCGTACTGACAAACAGCCAAACAAACACCCCAAGTGATGAAGAGGAACCCCAAAGAGCCCAAGACAAAGACAAAACAGAAACACTCGAGATGAAAAAACAGAGTAATACCATCGATGATGATAGAGAAACCGATGGCTTCTTGGCTTTTTTACCCGAATCTCTCATGAGTATGTTTGAACAAGTCAATGTAGATAGAATGGAAGATGACAGTTTTGATGAGGATGCCCTCTATCATGCAGAAGACCTAGATGAGATTACCATTGGTAAAAAGCAAGCCAACCTAGCCTCACGCATCAAAATGGACTTAGATATGCAGCCAGACATGACGGAGATTTACCCTCTAGGCAAAGGGCATCTCATAGACGAGTGGGACTACAGAAAAACTGATTATCTCATCAACTATGTACGCATTAAGCCACAAGTCACTGTAAATGTCACACCTATAGAACTACCAAAAAGGCTAAAGAAAACCGTTAAAAAGATACAAGGCGAGTTAGACCTACTTGAACTTGACCACATCAAAAATGACCGCCTTCCTTATGGCGATGAGATAAATATGGACACTTGGATAGACTATAAAGGTCATCTCAATAAGTCCATGCACCATCAAAACTTCTATACCAGCTATGAGAAAAAAAACAGAGATATGGCAACACTTATTTTAGCAGATGTCTCCCTCTCCACTGAAGGTGGCATTACCCAAGAGGTGCGTATCATCGATGTGATAAAAGATGGGTTGATGGTCTTCTCAGAGGCCTTGGAAAAGCTAAATGATAAGTTTGCCATTTACTCTTTTTCATCTTTACAAAACAAAAAGGTCTACTTTAACATCATTAAAAACTTTAATGACAAATACTCAGACCTCATACGTGGACGCATAGACACCATGCAACCCCAGTACTACACAAGACTAGGTGCTGCTATACGTGAGTCTGCCAAGATACTAGACAGACAACCATCAGCCAACAAACTCTTACTTATCATAAGTGACGGTAAGCCCAATGATGAAGACAGATATGACGGACGTTACGGCATAGAAGACACTAAAAAAGCCATAGAAGAAGTGAAAAAGAAAGGCATTACTCCTTTTTGCATTACCGTTGATATGGATGCAAAAGAGTATCTTTCTTATCTCTTTGGACGCAATGGCTTTGCTCTGGTACGAGATGGACAAAAGTTACCCAAAGTCATACCAGAAGTCTATATCAATTTAACGAAATAATTAATACAAGGAAAACATATGTCAAAAGTAGTGAATAACGATTCCGAAGGAAACTTTCCTCGAAACATATATTATGCAGCACAAGGCAATGAAGTAGAACTCTTTGAGGCATCTGCAGAGATGCACCTACCCGTACTCATAAAAGGTCCAACAGGCTGTGGTAAAACACGATTCATAGAGTACATGGGAGAGAAGCTAGGTAGAGAGGTAACTACGGTGGTCTGTCATGATGACCTCTCAGCCGCTGACCTCGTAGGACGACACCTCATAGATGAAAGTGGCACCTACTGGCAAGATGGCCCACTGACAAAAGCAGTAAGAGACGGTGGGATTTGTTACCTAGATGAGATAATAGAAGCTAGAAAAGACACTACGGTTGTCCTTCACTCTTTAGCAGACTACCGTCGTGTACTACCCATAGACAGAACAGGCGAAGTCATAGAAGCACATCCTGACTTTATGCTCGTAGTCTCTTACAACCCAGGCTACCAAAATGTCCTCAAAGGCATGAAGCCTAGTACCAAACAACGTTTCATCTCTTTAGAGTTTACCTACCCTAAACCAGAGACAGAAAAAAGCATCATCATCCAAGAGAGTGGTGTAGATGAAGAAGTAGCTGAAAAACTGGTCTCCATAGCAAGCGACATACGAAACCTAAGCGATACAGACATACAAGAAGCCGTGTCTACTAGACTCTTAGTGTACGCAGCAAAGCTCATCGTCAAAGGTTTTGACAGTTATGAAGCATGTATGCATACTATCGTGCAGTCACTAAGTGATGAGGAGGAAGTGTTAGAAGTACTAGAAAAGCTCATAGCACTTCACTTTACAAAAGCTTCTCATGACTAAACAAGTTAGTACAAAAAAACTTTCCCATCCCCCAGGGGATTTTTCCATTTGGATTGTTATC
The DNA here is from genome assembly GCA_021647715.1 of Sulfurovum sp. Classification (GTDB taxonomy): domain Bacteria; phylum Campylobacterota; class Campylobacteria; order Campylobacterales; family Sulfurovaceae; genus Sulfurovum. The sequence continues at coordinate 35,044 of JAKIUE010000009.1, read as the reverse complement.
TATGTGGAATTGCTAACTTTTGGGCTACTTTTTATGGGCTACGCTTTTTCAAGACGCTCAGATGTTGAACTCTTCAACGCCTCACAACTTGTACTCAACCAAACCTCAGGCTTCATCAACACACTCATACTTATCACAAGCTCTTACTTCATCGTAAAAGCGGTACAAAGCATCAAAACTATGGCAAAAGAGCATCAAGCACAAGCCAACATCTTAGCCTCTAAGTGGATACTCTCAGCCATGTTTTTGGGTCTAGTATTTTTAGTCATCAAAGTATGGGAGTTTTCCAACATCTTTTCCATGGGCATTACCCTAAGTACCAACATCTATTTCATGTTCTACCTGATGCTCACGATGTTTCATTTTATGCATGTGATGCTGGGTCTCATCATCTTGTTTAACATTAGGCAAAAAATGCGTCTAGATGGCTACAGCTTGGAAGACCATATCGGACTAGAAACAGGTGCTTCTTACTGGCATTTGGTAGACTTATTGTGGATAGTCCTTTTCCCACTTGTATATATATTGAGGTAAAACATGAACCATATAAAATATAAATTAGAACTCATTTGGCTAAGCCTTATAGCACTTTCACTTTTTGCGTATATCATGGGACAGGTAGAATATTTTCCTAAATTATTTAGTATATTATTACTGCTAGGGACACTCATAAAAGGACAACTAATCATTGACTATTTTATGGGCATGAAACAAGTAAAATTAAAATATAGACTTATTCCAACTCTATGGTTAACTATAGTTATTATAGTCATAGCTGCAACATACTATAAAACCAACTAGGTAAAATACACAGATTCTATTTACCCATCAACTATTTAGCATAACTTGTCACACGTGTCTCACGTATGACATTGACTTTTATCTCTCCAGGATACTGTACTTTACTCTCAATCTCTTTGGCTATCTCTTTACTTAGAAGTACTGTTTCATTATCTGAAATTTTATGTGCATTTACGATAACACGAATCTCTCTACCTGCATTAATCGCATAGGCTTTATTCACTGCTGGTTTTGAAAGTGCTATGTCCTCTATGTCTTTAACTCGCTTTGTAAAGCTCTCTAAAACTTCTCTTCTTGCTCCTGGACGTGCAGCTGAAAGCGTGTCTGCTGCACAGACAGCAGCAGACTCAACAGAGTCTGGTTCCTCATGTCCATGGTGGGCTAGTATGGCATTGATAACGGTAGGATGCTCTCCATGTCTTTTACAGACATCTACACCTATATCTACATGTGACCCACCCATATCTTGCGTAAGTGCTTTACCTATATCATGCAGTAAGCCTGCTCTGAGTGCTAACTTTTCATCACCTCCCATCTCTGCTGCCATTACCCGTGCTAGTTTTGCAACTTCAAGTGTATGGAGTAAAGCATTTTGTCCATAACTTGCTCTATATTTCATTCTACCAAGAAGCATCACCAACTCTTCATGCATAGGAAATAACCCTAAATCTATCAATACATTTTCACCCTCTTCATAGGTTTTTTGTTCAAATTCTGCTTGGACTTTTTCATGTACTTCTTCTATACGCCCTGGATGTATACGACCATCTTCCACAAGTACCTCTATGACTCTAGTAGCAATGGCCCTTCTATAAAGGTTAAAAGAACTAACCAGTATCACTCCAGGTGTTTCATCTACCACAATATCAACGCCCAAAAGCATCTCAAGCGTCTTAATATTTCGCCCTTCTTTACCTATAATACGGCCTTTGTGTTCATCACTAGGTAAGTTTACTAAATTTATAAGACGCTCCCCCGCAAACTCTCCTGCATACCGAGTAGTTGCTTGTGCCAGTATATAATTTGCCTTCTTCTTCCCTTCTACTTTAGCCTCTTGTTCATACTTACGAACAATCCCTGCAACTTCAGAACGACTCTGTTCTTCTACCTTTTCTAAAATATATACTTTAGCTTCTTCCCTTGTCAGAGAAGCGACATGTTGCATTTTTTCTATTGTTTTATCAATCTCTATCTGCTTTTGAGCTTCTAGTTTCTCCAATTGCCCACTTTTATCTAAAACGCTTTGTTCTAAAATATTTAACTTCTCTTCTTTTGCAGTAAATTCCTTACCTTGCAACATAAGACTTCGTTCTCGTTCATCTACCTCAGTAAGCCTTTTTTGAAATATTTTTGTTTGTTCTATCTCTTTTTCTTTTATTTTTACATCCGCTTCTTTCAATGAAATTTCTATCTCATTTTCAATCGCTTTTGCTTTTGCCTTGGCCTCAAGTTCATAATGCATGAACTTATTTTTAGAAACATTATTAAGCCATATATAGCTAATAATCGTTCCTGATACTACGCCCCCTACTCCTACGACAATTTCGAACATACTTCATCCTTTGACGTTTCTGTTGCGTTAAAATTATGTCTGATTTTACATCATAATGGTCGGTTACAACCTCTTTACTGTAACACAATTCACGCGCTACAAAAACTGTTTTTTTTATATTTTTTATATTTTTTTCAAAAAATCTATCATACATGCCTTTTCCAAATCCTACACGTCTTTGTGTACAATCTACTCCAACCATAGGTACAATAGCTATATCTATACTTTTTTTTCTAAATTGTTTTGAATCATTTGGTTCTTTAATACCGAACTTTTTTTCTTTAAGTGGCAATCTATATTTTACCAACCTAAAACTTTTACCTTCCATAAAAGGAACATATAAGTTTTTCTTTTCTTTTCGTAATGCTTGAATAAGAAAATAAATATCTACTTCTGACTTTAGAGGTAAATAAAGCATTATCTCTCTAGCATTATTCTCTTTGATAATTCTATACATCTTTTCAATTATTTTTTTATCAATGCTATATTTTCTATAAGTGGAAATATCTTTTAAACGTTGCAAACAATCACTTCTAAATAGTTTTTTTCTTGTTGATTTTTTCATCATTATCCATTATTATTAATGCTCTTTAGCTATAATCATTCTACAAAATTATAGCTAAAGGGTTTATGTGCGTACAATAGCTACTCTACTTTTCAGTATGCTTTTACTTACTTTCGCTGCATGTGAAGAGAAAAAAAAGTTGGAAAACCATTTCACACAAGAGATAGAAACAAATATCACAACAATATTTACCCAAAAAGATTTAGAGAAACATACATCTGATGTCAACCACAGCCAATATCCTCACACCTTCACCTTAGAAAGTACCCAAAAAAAATATTATACATTTTCTATGTTAGATAAAAATATTTATTCTAAATCTTTTCATAAAAAAACCATTGTACTCAATATTTCTCATATCTCCTCACCTTCCTCATTCGATCAGATGGAGTCCCTATCTAAACTACAACGAAAATATCAAAGTAAACTCATCGTGATAAGTCTTCTCCTTGGGGATACCCAAAAAATATCTACACCAAATATATTTTTAAATAAACATCATATATACCATTTTGTCTCATTTTCTAAAGAAAATGAAGTAATTGCAAACCTACTCTATACCGCTCTTCATACAAAAGATAAACCTATACCTCTAACTGTTATATATAAAGAGGAAAAATATTACAGTCACTTTGAGGGAGCAGCTCCCATAGAGATGATAACCCACGATATAAAACAGACTATCAAAAAATAAAGGCTTACCTAATGTTTAATATATTCAAAAAAGTTTTAGGCAAAACAAATGATGCCATTAAAGAAGTTATACCTCAAAAGAAAAAAAGTATCACAAAAGAAGAGTTTGAAGAGCTTTTACTTGAATCTGATGTAAACTATTCTCTTGTAGAAAAGCTCTTAGAAGGACTACCCAATACTATTTCAAGAATACAAGCTTTTAACTCACTTATCTCCGTATTTCAATATGATATTAAATGGAAAAAAAGTGATACAAAGCCTTTTGTAGAGATGATTATAGGGGTCAATGGAGCAGGAAAAACAACCACCATAGCAAAGTTAGCCTACTTGTATAAACAAGAAGGTAAAGAAGTTGTTTTAGGTGCAGGAGACACTTTCCGTGCCGCTGCTATAGAACAACTAAGTAGATGGGCTGTAAAGCTAAATATACCCATTATTGCAACAAAACAAGGTCATGATCCCTCTGCTGTAGTTTATGATACTATCGAGTCTGCTATCGCAAAAAATTATGACCATGTTATCATCGACACTGCAGGAAGACTCCATACACAAAGTAACCTAAGTGAAGAACTCAAAAAAATGCTACGTGTGGCAAAAAAAGCCCTCCCAGATGCACCACATAGAAAAATGCTTATTCTTGATGGCACACAAGGAAGTTCTTCGATTAACCAAGCCAAAGTATTTGATGAGCTCATAGGCATAGATGGTATAATAATCACTAAACTAGATGGAACGGCAAAGGGTGGCTCAGTACTAAGCATCGCTGATGAGCTACAAATGCCTATTTTTTATATCGGTACAGGTGAGCAACCTAAAGATCTCATTACATTTAAAGCCAATGCCTATATCAATACAATTTTAGATGAAATTTTTATTTAAAATGATTATTTAAAGATGAAAATTTTTTCTATAAAGCTCTTCCAAAGCTGTTCTATCTTTATAGTCTATAATATCACCTACCTCTAACACAACTTCTTGACTGAAGCCCTTATCTGCTAGGGCATTTTTTAATATGCTGTCTGCATTTGTTTTCACATAAAGGGGCAAAATAGGTAGTCTATTTTTTAGAGCAATAATCCGAGCCCCTTCTTTAAATGTTGTCAAAGACTCTTCTGTTTTATTTCGTGTACCTTCTGGAAAAATAAAAATTGATTCTCCACGTTTCACAGCTTCTTTAATATCTGCAAAAAAACCAGACATTTGGTTTTTATCTCTGTCAAGTAAAATAGACCCTGCATTGCGAACAAAAAGCCCAAAGAAAAATGAATTATAAAGTTCTTTTTTTGAAATCCAAGGACCAAATATTTCTGTCTCTTCCAACGCAACTTCAATGATAGGTGGGTCAATGATACTCCTATGATTAGAGACTACAAGGTATTGCCCTATTTTAGGTAGTTTCTCTCTATTTTCTATTTTCACTGTAATATTTAACATTTCTAACTGCGTAGCAGAATATGCATGACGTAATCTTTTTATCTCTTTAGGATCATCTGTTCGTGATAAACGTAACCCAAAACTATTGGTTAAATACAAGCCATAAAGTGCTTGTTTTATTATATTAAACGTCATTTTTCCTCCAGCTAATAAGAATAAAATTATAACCAAAAGAACTAAAAGCATAAAATATGACAATTTGACATATTTTAATTAAAATAAAAAAGTTTAGTCTACAATACAAACAATAAATCATAAGGAGTAACTTTTATGGCAAAGAAAAAAACCCTCTTTGAATGTCAATCCTGTGGATTTCAGTCTCCACGGTGGATGGGAAAGTGTACCTCATGCAATGAGTGGGAAAGCATGATTGAGCTTAGTACAGAACAGATAAAATATTTAAAAGAAACAGCAAGTACATCAAATATATCGACAATGAAAGCAAAACCCATCACCCAAATAGAAGAAGACAACATCACACGTTTTACTTCAGGTAGTACAGAACTTGACCTAGTTTTAGGTGGAGGTATCGTACCAGGTTCACTTACCCTTATAGGCGGAAGTCCTGGCGTGGGAAAGTCAACATTATTACTTAAGATTGCTGGAAACCTAGCTAGAGTTTCCAAAAAAGTACTCTATGTTTCAGGAGAAGAGTCAGCAGGACAAATCAAGCTACGTGCCAACCGTCTTGAAGCCAACCATGACAATCTATATCTCCTCCCAGAAATTAACCTTAGCACAGTAATTTCTGAAATAACAAACCAACCTTATAAACTTATTATCATAGATTCCATACAAACACTCTACTCTGAAGATACTCCTTCAGCCCCTGGATCAGTGACACAGGTACGTACTATAACCTTTGATTTGATGCGCATCGCTAAGTCATTACATATTCCTATCTTTATCATAGGGCACATTACCAAAGACGGCTCTATCGCAGGACCAAGAGTATTAGAGCATATGGTAGACACAGTACTCTACTTTGAAGGAGATACAAATTCTGATTTACGACTTTTAAGGGGCTTCAAAAATCGTTTTGGTGCGACCAATGAAGTAGGTATATTTGAGATGAATAAAGAAGGATTAAACGATGCAAAATCTATGGCTGGTAAATTTTTCAATAAAGATAAATTACAATCAGGATCATCACTTACAGTCATAATGGAAGGTTCACGTCCTATTATTATTGAAGTTCAGGCTTTAGTATCAGAGGCTTATGGACATGCAAAAAGAAGCTCAACTGGTTTTGATAATAACCGCTTAGGTATGCTCTTAGCATTACTAGAGAAAAAATTAGATTTACCTTTAGGCACCTATGATGTCTTCATTAATATTTCTGGAGGGATTAAAGTCAATGATCCTTCTGCTGATTTAGCTATCATTGCAGCAATACTCAGTTCGTATCGAGACAGAGAATTAAGTTCAGAGACACTTTTCTTAGGAGAAGTAAGTCTTACAGGAGAAATTCGTGAGATATCTTCTCTTTCACAGCGACTCAAAGAAATAGAAACACAAGGATTTAAAAAAGCTGTTATTCCTAATAAAGCTAGTGAAAAAACAGCTATTAAGTGTTTTATTGCTGATGAAGTATCTAAAGTTGTTGAATGGATGTGATATAATGCTTTATGCATATTGGAACAGACATTATACAAATTAATCGCATTAAGAAGATTGACGATAAATATAACTTGCATTTTAAAAAAAAGTTTCTTTCCGATGATGAAATAACACTAATAAAAAAAATAGAAACTCTTGCTGGTTTTTGGGCAGCAAAAGAGGCTATCTCCAAAGCTCTAGGTTGTGGTATTGGAAGTGAATTATCATTTCACGATATACACTTATCTAAAAGTGATAAAGGTGCACCATCTTTTGTTTTAAGTGTCGCAGCTCAAAATAAACATAAGATCAAAAGTGCATCTCTTTCCATAAGTCATGATGGAGGTTTTGCTATCGCTGTTGTCGCAATAGTAAAAAATAACTAATGATACAGAAAATCACATTTTAATTGTAATTATTCTCAAATTATACTACAATATATAGATAAATATAAAAAGGATTATTAATGAAATGGTGGCTAACTCCAACACTTGTACTTTTCTTGTTCTCAGGATGTAAAAGTACTCAACAAAATATACAATTACAAAATAGAAATGCACAACAAGCCCTCCTTATTGAGCAGCAACAAATACAAATTGAAGCACTCTCACAAAGAAGTAACTCTAGAAGAAGCATACCTTATTCACAAGAATTACCTACCCCACCTAAAAAAAATATAAAACTCAAAAAAGTAGAAGATAATAATTTTGATTCAGAATATATGTATCCACAGACAAAGCATAAAACAAAAAAAGTAGAACCAACAATAAAAACACCTACGCAAACAACTTCTACAAGTCCAAGTATGACAAAAGAATCATGTATTACCATGATTGGTCAAGATAAATTTAATAAATATACAAAAATGTTTGGAAATGAAGCTGCATCTATTAAACGATGTGCCATGCTAAAAGCAATGAAACATTAACCTTCTTTTCTTAAATGGATCATTTTAAATCTATCACCCATAATTGTGGGAGATATCAATGTTTTAATCCTATCGGTCTCTCTTAAGTAATTTGCTTGGGTGGTTTGCTTAGCAAACTGCTCAAGTATATCAATAATTCCAAAACGTATAAGTGCCCTTGCTTGTGTCTCATAAAGCACTTCTGAAAATCCTGCATTTAAAAAAGCTTCACTAACATGTTCAAAATTTACATCATATGTAATATCATCAGACTGATAGGAGTCAGACAATTTCAAATCCTCATCAAACAAAGGAAATGTTTCATGTTTTCTATACACACGTATTGAAAAATCATTTCGTACATATTTTTCTCCATAATCAAATGTTACAAAATCACATTTTTGAATACCTTGAGACATATATTTAGCAAACTCTTCATATCCAATAGCCATTTCCCCTTGTTTTAAAGAGTGCCCATTTGCCCAAGTCAATATATCTTTGGGTGCATCTTCCCAACTGATAATATGATTATCATCAACCACTGCAATTTTCTCATCTTTAATCAATTCACAAGGGAAAGCATCAAAAATTTCATTGGCTACAACAAAAGCATAATCAATATTAAGCTCTGATATATCACTAAAATGAACAATATTTATATCATCACCAAAACGTTCTTTAATATATGACAACTGTGCTTTACGTACATTTTCTTGTCTTTCAACAATTGCAAACTTTAATGTCTTGACTAAACTTGCATCGCATGTATACAGCCACTGAATCATATCACAAAGTAAATACCCTTGATGTGCTCCTATTTCAATTAACCAACCATCTCTTTTGGCTTTATTCTCTTGTATAAGTTTATAAAAATAATTGGCAATGCTTGCCCCAAAAAAGGCACTACTACTTACAGCTGTATAGAAATCACCACCTTTACCTATCTCTTTATAATCTTTATAATAACCATCTTTACCATAAAGCCATTCTTGCATATATTTACTAAATGTCATCTCCAACCTTAGTATACAAATCAAGGAGCAGTATCTGTTTGTCAATAGCATAAATTTGTTTATCTATCTTTTTTATCTCCAAAGAATTCCTCATAAGTGATGTGTCAAATGATGTTTTCTCTCCTACTTTTTCTAAGTTATACGTACTTTTATAAAGTCTCTGATAAAGTTTTTCACCTTTTTTAGCTAAAATTATTTTCTTATCAATTAAGTTAAGTTTACTTCTAATAAGTTTGTATTCTTTACCTAGAGTATACTTGCGATCAATAACTTCAGTTTCTGCTTTTAGATGTTCTACTTTACTGGCTTCAACATCAGAGAACATATTAATATTCAAAGGCATGGATATGCTAAAGCCATACGTAAAATACTGCTCTTCTATACCCATGCCTGGCCTTGCAAAAAGTGGATTTAAATCTTCATCAGTGTATCTTGCTTGTACTGATATAGTTGGCATATATTTAGCCCATGTCATTTTAGAGTTATACGCTTTTTCTTCTGCACGTAGCCTATCACGTGCTAACTCAAGATTATTATCTTTATATTTTGATAGAGGTATTATATTAAGTTTGGGTAGTTTTAAAGACGAAGGATTTTTATCACTTAAAAGTGAAAAGTTTTTTTCAAGTGTCATCAATGAAGTTTCTAATTCAAGTAAGTTCGTTTCGTCTTTATGTTTATTCAAAAGAGCTTGATCTAAAAAACTACTGTCTATGAGCCCAGCTTCATAACTTTCACTTTTTTGTCGTATATCAATGGAATCATTTTTTATAAGCCTTGCTAGCTTCTTTTTCTCCAATCTTAATTTTTTTATCTCAAAGAGAATCTTCACTGCTTGCATTATCATCTCTCTTTTCTTTAATCTTATTTCTGCTTCATTGGCACCTCTTAAGGCTTTAGCATACTTAATGGCAAAATAAATACCTCCTGAACGAAAAATAGGCTGATCAATACCTACTGTAAAACTTCCAGTTTTAACCGTCTTATCTGTAAATTGTTTGGAATAATTTTTTCGATATTGCAACATTATAGGATTAATCCATGAGTTCTCAAGAGTATTACTTTTAGCCTCATTATCCTGAAACTGATAATCAAAAAGTGATTTTTTATTGTTTGAGAGTATATCACTTAACTCATCTGCATAACCAAGAGTGACTACAACAAAACTACAAAGAAGAAATAACTTTTTCAAAACGTATAAACCCCTCATCTATCTCTTTTTTTGTAATAGTAATACTAGGTAAAAAACGTACTGTATTACGACCAGCTTTCAGTACTACTAAGCCTTCAGCCATAGCATTTTTAATGATACTTCCTTGTATCTGGGCACTCTTTGCACGAAGCCCTCTCATGAGTCCTAGTCCTACCTCTTTTTCAAAGAGATTTTCGTACTTAGCAGCTATCATTCTTAATTTATTTGAAAAATAAAGCAGTGTTTCATCTATAAGCCCATTGTCATACAGTCCACTTAGCACCTCTAATACTGCCAAACCAGCAGTCGTACTCAAATAGTTACCACCAAATGTACTACCATGATCACCAGCACTTAACACCTCTTTATGCTTTGTCATCACAGCCCCAATAGGCACACCTCCACCTAAACCTTTAGCTAGGGTAATAATATCTGGCTCTATTTCATACAAGTTTGAAGCCAAGAACTCACCTGTTCGATACACACCTGTTTGTACTTCATCTACAATAAGTAAAATATCTTTTTCTTTTAAATACTGTGCTAATTTTTGTACGGCTTCTTTTTCAAAAGGTTGCACACCACCCTCACCTTGTACTAATTCTATGAGTACAGCTACGGTCTCATCATCAATAGCCTTATATATATCATCTATAGACTTCTCATAACTAAAGCCATCGGGGTATGGAGAAAAATGAGGGGTATGAAAACTCTCCTGTCCTGTAGCTTTGACTGTTGTAATCGTTCGACCATGAAAAGAGTGTTCTAATGTAATCACCTTATAACGCTTTTTATCAAACTGTATCTCACCATATTTTCGTGCTATCTTTATCGCACCTTCATTGGCTTCTGCTCCAGAATTTGCGAAAAAAATACCCATATCATATCCACTCAGTTCTACTATTTTTTGTGCTAGTTTTACTTGTGGCTCTATCACCTGCAAATTAGATATATGTATAATGTTATTAGCTTGTTCACAAATAGCTTTTGTAAGTGTTTTATTTGCATGTCCAACAGAATTTACACCAATACCCGATGCAAAATCTATATAATCCTTACCATTCTCGTCATAAATCGTTGAGCCTACACCTTTTACAAAGTTCACATAGCTTCGTGTGTATGTTTGTAGTATATACTGTTTATCTTGTTGTTCTAATGTCATTTCCATTTCCATTTTATTTATATTTTACTTTATCTCAATCTTAATAAGTTTTGAAAAAAAATCTTTAGGTGCAGGAATCACTATCTCTGCTCTGTAAGAAGATATATATTTTTCATCTGAAATTTTCCAAATTTTATTTAGTGTATACTGAGTCTTGTTTCCATCAAAATAAATACTTTTATCCTCTATCCCCTCTATCTCTTCAGGTTCTAAAAAAAGAACCAGTTTTGCACGACTAGCATCATCTACTCTTGCTAAAGGTGTCCCAGGTGCGACAAAATCACCAACTCTAACTAAGAGTTTATACAGATATTTATTTTTCAGAACAACTGATTTTTTAGCTATATTATCTTTTAACCGTGAAACCTTAAATTGCATATCTAATATCTGTTTTTGTAAAGAAATTATTTTTTCTTTTGTTGACAGATATTGTGTTTTAGCAGCACTGAACGTACTATATGCATTATCTTTTTGTGTTTTGGAAGCTGTAGATAACCTTGAAATACGCTTATAATATTCTTCTTTACGTTGCATAGAATTTTCTAAAGTTGAAGCCAAATTTTTATTGAGTGTCAACATATCATTGAGTAATACAACATTTTGTTTACTATCATTCAAATTGAAGATATCAAGCTTATCATCGATATGTATCACCCGTTTAGATAGTACTTCACTGCCTTCAAGCTCAAGTTCGACATGAGTCACCAATCCACTCACAGAAGATTTTAACGTAACCGATTCATAAGGTTCAACTTTAGCATAATGCACTTTAGACAGAAGCAACAATGGTACCATCAAGATTATTAATATTTTCATTATCATTTCTTTTTGATTGATTATAGCAAAATGTAGTTAATATTGCTAAGATATGGAAAGAATAAAGGTGCAACGATAAGCCGGGTTTTGTCGTGGGTAGTTATTTATCTAGGCATATGGTTACCCATATGCTCAAGCGAAGTATGTTTTGCTGATTTAACAGCTTACAAAGCTTATACCATATACTTCTTGCTGCGGGAAGGGTTTACCTAGCTGGGTGTGTTACCACACCCACTGGTGGGCTCTTACCCCACCGTTTCACCTTTTACCACCGAAGTGATTTTCATACTCTCTGTTGCACTTGCCCTCAGATTACTCTGGCCATCTGTTAGATGGAGCCCTGCTTTGCGTGCAGCCCGGACTTTCCTCTCGTGGCTTTAAGACCACCAGCAACTACCTATTGCACCTTGATTGAATTATAGCACAATAGCATTAGAAATTAGAAATTAGAAATTAGAAATTTTATTCTATAGTTTATTAAAAATAAGTTTATATATAGAGATGGTTTTGATTTGAGGGAGCATACATTCTGTATGTAATTGAGCGTACTCCCTCAAAGGTGCGATAACGCAAGACTATCCAAGGACTTCTTTTACTGCTTTACCTATTTCAGCTGGTGAAACTACCACTTTCACACCTACCGCTTCTAGTGCTTCCATTTTTTCTTTTGCCGTTCCTGCACTACCACTTACGATAGCCCCAGCATGACCCATCGTTTTACCTTTAGGTGCAGTTTGACCTGCAATAAATGCAACCACTGGCTTAGTGATTTGCTCTTTTATGAGCTTTGCAGCTTGTATCTCAAGATCTCCACCGATTTCACCTATCATAACGATACATTTAGTCTCAGGGTCTGCTTCAAACATAGGAAGAAGTTGGTTATAAGAAAGACCGATGATTGGGTCTCCACCTATGCCAACTGCCGTAGTGATACCATATCCAGCTTGAACCACTTGATTTGTACCTTCATACGTTAATGTACCAGACTTAGAAATAAGCCCAACATTACCTTTTTTGAAAATCATACCAGGCATGATTCCAATTTTACACTCTTCAGCAGTGATGATACCTGGACAGTTTGGTCCAAGTGTTTTCATACCATGCTTCGTTGCATGTGCTTTCGCCATTTGCATATCTTTTACTGGTGCACCTTCTGTAATGATTACTGCTAATTCAATACCTGCTTCAGCAGCTTCCATCACAGCATCTCCAACAAATGCAGGAGGAACAAATATCATAGATACTGTAGCACCTGTTGCTTTTACAGCTTCAGATACAGTATTGAATACTGGTTTACCAAGGTGTGTTTGTCCACCTTTATTTGGTGTAACACCACCAACAATATTTGTACCATAATCGATACATTGCTCAGCATGGAAAGAGCCTTCTTTACCTGTAAAACCTTGAACGATTACTTTTGTGTCTTTGTTTACTAATATACTCATTCTTATGCTCCTTTTGCTGCTTCGACTGCTTTTGCTGCACCGTCACCTAAATCATTACCAACAATTAAATTATCAATATTTGCATTGTTAAGTATCTCCGATGCTTCTGGAGCATTGGTACCATCAAGACGAACAATTACCGGCACATTTACATTTGTGATTTTAGTCGCTTCTATAATACCATTTGCGATTCTGTCACATCTTACAATCCCACCAAAGATATTGACAAAAATAGCTTTTACATTTGGATTTTTAAGAATGATTTCAAAACCTTTTGCCACGGTTTCTGCATTAGCTGAACCACCAACGTCCAAGAAGTTCGCAGGGGTTCCACCCATATAGTTAATCGTATCCATGGTACCCATTGCAAGACCTGCACCATTTACCATACATCCTATCTCACCATCAAGTGCGACATAAGATAAGCCATATTTAGCAGCTTCTACTTCATCCGCATCTTCTTCAGTTAAATCTCTCATTGCTGCAATTTCTGGTTGACGTCCAAGTGCTGAATTATCAAAGCCCATTTTTCCATCAAGTGCTAAAAATTCACCTGATCCTGTACGGACAAGTGGATTAATTTCAATCATTTCTGCATCTTTATCCATATAAAGGGTGAAAAGTTTTTGTGCAAAAGAAATAATGTTTTTTTGTTCTGCTTTATCCGTAATCCCTAAACCAAATGCAAGTTCACGACCATGGAAACCTTGAAAACCAACAGCAGGGTCTACAGGAATAGTGATGATTTTTTCCGGTGTATTTTCTGCAACATCTTCAATGTTCATACCACCTTCAGTAGATGCCATGATTAAAGGCATTTCTAGTTTTCTGTCAAGTACAACAGAGAGGTAGAACTCATCTTTTATATCTGCACCATCTTCTATGTAGAGTTTTTGAACCAATTTACCTTCGGCAGTTGTTTGGTGTGTCACTAGTGTCATACCAAGAATCTCGTCTGCGAGCGCTCTTACTTCATCCAGTGATTTAGCAAGTTTTACACCCCCACCTAAACCACGACCACCTGCGTGTATTTGTGCTTTAACAACCCATATAGGGCCACCTAATTCTTTTGCAGCATCAACAGCAGCATCTACACTCTCTACCATTATACCTTTTGGTGTTGGTACACCATATTGAGCAAAAATTTCTTTTGCTTGATACTCATGAACGTTCACTTGTACTCCTTTTTATATAATGACATTATTATAGCATTTAAGATAGTATATTGGGTTAATTTAGGGTTAATTTAAGGAGGTTAAAGTGTACTATGTGTCATGTTTATACACAACACACAGTAAGAAATAAAGGTTTTACGCTTTAGCTGCAATCATCTCTTCAGGTTTTACATTTTTATCAAACTCAACGGCCGTCATAAAGCCAAGTGCCACTGCTTCTTCTTTTAGCGTTGTACCATTTTTATGTGCCGTCTTCGCAATAGTTGCGGCATTCTCATATCCTATGTGAGGGTTAAGCGCAGTTACAAGCATAAGTGAATCATTTAAAAACTTATCAATATTATCTCTAATTGGCTCTAACCCTACTGCACAGTTCGTATCAAATGAGTTCATTGTATCAGTGAGTAGTCTAATAGACTGAAGAATATTATACGCAATCACTGGCTTAAATACATTAAGCTCAAAGTTACCTTGAGATGCAGCAAATCCAATAGCAGCATCGTTACCCATGACTTGCACAGCGACCATTGTCATCGCTTCAGCTTGCGTTGGATTTACTTTTCCAGGCATAATAGACGAACCAGGTTCATTTGCAGGGATTTCTATCTCACCTAACCCACATCTAGGTCCAGATGCTAGCCATCGAATGTCATTTGCAATTTTCATAAGGTTAGCTGCTAGTGCTTTGAGTGCACCACTTAATACGACTTCAGCATCATGCCCAGTAAGTGCATGAAATTTATTTGGCTGAGAGACAAAACCATAGTTACCCATAAAGTCATTGAGTTTAGCCGATACTTTTTGTGAAAACTCTGGATGAGAGTTTAGTCCGGTACCTACAGCAGTACCACCAATAGCAAGCTCTCTACAATAAACAAGTGCATCATTGAGTTGTTTTAGGTTAGTCTCTAGCATCGCAACATACCCTGAAAGTTCTTGTCCCAGTGTAAGTGGTGTAGCATCCTGAAGGTGTGTTCTACCTATCTTTACTACATCAGAAAATGCTTTTGATTTTGCATCAAGTGTTGCTTTTAACTTGTTCAATGCAGGGATAAGATTATCCGTCACACCCACTACTTCTGCTATACGCATACCTGTTGGAAAAGTATCATTAGAGCTTTGCCCTTTATTTACATCATCATTTGGGTGAACCAAATTCTCTTTTGTAAAATCTCCACCAAGTATCTCAGTAGCCTTGTTTGCAACAACTTCATTCATATTCATGTTTGACTGTGTACCTGAACCCGTTTGCCATACCACTAAAGGAAAATTGTCATCTAATTCTCCTGATATAATAGTATCACACGCTTTTGCAATAGCACCAGAGATGTCGTCATTCATACGTCCAAGGTCATTATTTACTAAAGCACATGCTTTTTTCAAATTTGCAAATCCATACACTACTTCTAAAGGCATCGTCTCAGTACCTATCTCAAAATTTTGAATGGATCTTTGTGTCTGAGCTGCCCAATATTTATCTGAGGGAACTTTCATCTCTCCCATCGTATCTTTTTCTATTCTAAATGACATATTTTTCCTTTTTATTATTTATACTCTAACAAACTTTATGATTAATCAAAAAAATTTTTATCTTTAAGTACATTAATCATGCTCCTTACCGACTCTACGCTTTTTGCAAATTTTCTTTTTTGGTTATCACTCAATGTCATTTCAAAAAGTTTCTCTACACCATTTGCGCCAAGAGCTACGGGTACACCAGATACCACATCAGAGTGTCCATAGTGTCCATCTAGCAAAACGGCACATGGGTGTATCTGTTTTGTATCTTTAAGTATCGCTTCAACCATAAGTGCTGTAGATTTTGCTGGTGCATAATATGCAGATCCCGTTTTAAGATATCCTACTATTTCAGCCCCACCACTCTTTGTTCTTTCAACTATTTCAAGGATTTCTTCTTCATCAAGTACATCTGTAAGGGGAACACCAGCAACAGTAGAAAATTTCGGTAATGGTACCATATCATCCCCATGACCACCCATCACTGAAGCTCTAATTTGCCCTGCTCCGTAACCAATTTTCTCATGAATGAAGTGTGCCATACGTGCAGAATCTAAGATCCCAGCCATACCGATAACTCTCTCTTTTGGAAAACCAGAAGCTTTAAGTGCAACATATGTCATCACATCAAGAGGATTAGAAACCATGATAATAATTGCATCTGGTGCATGTTCTTTTACGTCAGAAACGACTTCTTTGGTAATTTCTGCATTTATCATCAGCAAATCATCTCTACTCATACCTGGCTTCCTCGGACTACCTGCAGTAATAACAACTACATCAGAACCAGCCATATCCGAGGCATCTTCTGCAACAGAGACAATTGTATGCGTACGTGCGGCATTTGCTGATTGAGACATATCTAAAGCTTTACCTTTTGCTACACCAACATTTCTATCACGCAATACTATTTGATGACAGACACCTCTCATTGCCAAAGAATATGCTACAGTTGCACCTACATTTCCAGCACCTATTACAGTGACTTTTTTGCCTTTTTTCATACTAATTCCTTAAAGTGAGAACTATAGGGAAACCTCAAGCAAAACATAAATCATAATCATCTATTATCAATTATGCTTTGCAATAAAAGAGGTTATCATCAACCCTATGTTATGTGAGATGAATATCTCTAGTGTATCTTATTTACCCTTGATACAAAGAAGTGTGTAAGGGGGAAATTTCCCTTACGGAGGTTACCACTATTTAAATAGCATCAATAATAGCATTTAAAGTAGCAGAAGGTCTCATTGCCTTAGAAGCTAACTCATCATTTGGATGGAAGTACCCACCGATATCTTGTGCTTTACCTTCAACTGCAAGCAACTCTTCAATGATTTTGTCTTCATTGTCTTTCAGTGCTTTTGCAACTGGAACAAATTTCTCTGCTAGCTTAGGGCTAGAACCCTTAGAAAGAGCCTCTGCCCAGTACTGAGCTACGAAAAAGTGAGACGCTTTGTTGTCTGGCTGTCCTACTTTTCTACCCGGCTCTTTTGAGTTATCAAGGTAAGCATTGTTAGCAGCATCTAAAGCTTCGGTAAGTGCTTTAAGGTCAGCATCATCATGTTTGTTACCGATAAATCTCAACGACTCAGCAAGTGCAAGAATTTCACCTAGTGAATCCCATCTTAAGTGACCCTCAGCTAAAAATTGGTCAACGTGCTTAGGAGCAGAACCACCAGCACCAGTCTCATAAAGACCTCCACCAGCAAGTAAAGGAACAATTGAAAGCATTTTAGCAGATGTTCCAAGCTCTAAGATTGGATACATGTCTGTAAGGTGGTCACGAAGTACGTTACCAGTTACAGCGATTGTATTTTCACCTTTTCTAATTCTTGCATTGGTAAATCTAGTAGCATTAGTTACATTCATAAATTGAATATCAAGCCCAGATGTATCATGGTCTTTTAGGTACACATCTACTTTTTTCTTCACCTCAGCATCATGTGCTCTGTTTTCATCCAACCAGAATACTGCAGGAATTCCTTCGATTCTTGTTCTTTCCACTGTTAGTCTTACCCAGTCTTTGATTGGAATGTCTTTTGTTCTACTCATTCTCCAGATATCACCAGCTTCACACTCATGACTCATAAGCACTGTACCATCTTCAGAAGTTACTGTAACAGTACCAGCTTCTTCTAGCTCAAAGGTAGTTGGGTGAGAACCATACTCTTCTGCTTTTTGTGCCATAAGACCAATGTTTTGCATTGTTCCCATAGTTGTAACATCATACTGACCGTTAGCAACACAATCAGCTACCATTTCAGCATGGAACATACCGTAAGTACTGTCAGGGATAACAGCTACACACTCTAAAGCATCACCATTTCTGTCCCATTGTTTACCACCTTCACGAACAACAACTGGCATAGAAGCATCGATGATTACATCATTTGATGCGTTGAAGTTTGTTGTACCTTTATCAGAATCAACCATTGCCAATGCAGGAGAGTCAGACTCTAACGCTGCTAAAAAGTCTGCTTTAATTTCAGCTTCTTTTGCGTGACCTTCTATTTTTTTCTCTAAGTCTGACATACCCATATTAGGATTCACATTGAGTGAGTCAAGCGTATCTTGATGTTTAGCAAATACATCTTTAAAGAATGCAGTAAAACCATAACCAAACATAATAGGGTCAGAGATTTTCATCATGGTTGCTTTAAGGTGTAGTGACCATAAAACATCATTTGTTTTTGCATCAGCGATAGTTTTTGCATAAAAAGTATTCAACGCAGCGATTGACATAAATGTACCATCTAAAATCTCAGAGGCAACAGCATCAATCGTTGTTAATGTATTACCATTAAGTGCAATAGTCACTTTTTGGTTTTTGTCACAAACAACAGACTTTTCATTTGCATAAAAATCTCCCTTGCCTTCCATGTGTGCTACATAAGACTTTGGATTCTCTGGGAATGCTTTTAGTCTATGTGGGTTTTTCTGTGCAAAACGCTTAACAGCTTTTGCTGCACGTCTATCTGAGTTACCTTCACGAAGCACTGGGTTAACAGCAGATCCTAGACAACCTGCATATTTAGCTTGTGTAGCCTCTTCATCTGCATTTTCTGGGTTTTCAGGGTAGTTAGGAATGTCGTAACCTTGACCTTGAAGTTCTGTAATACAATCTATAAGTTGTCCCACTGAAGCTGAAATGTTTGGAAGTTTGATGATATTTCCATCTGCTTCTAAAACAACCTCTCCTAGTTTAGAAAGCTCATCTGTTGCAAGACCTTGGCTCGCTAGAACTCTACCTGCAAGAGAAATATCTCTTTCAACAACTTCAACGCCTGCTGCTTGTGTAAATGCATTTACGATTGGTAACAGTGAGTATGTAGCTAATGCTGGCGCTTCATCGATTTTTGACCATATGATCTTTGGTAGTTTTGACATTAAATATTCCTTGAAATTTTTTTATTTTCTTGTACGCAGATAGTAACACTTGTTTTGTTTTAAAATCTTGAAAAGAGAAACATAATAAAGTATATATTCTCTAGATGTTTCTATCTTACACATGAAGCATTACATAGATCTATTTATGTTGTAAATACTTTAAGCATTATAGATAATCATGTGCTATAAATTCTTATTTATATGCTCTTTTTATATCTTTTTCTATATCTCCAGGTGCTGATGCAATTTTCATAAAATCGGTCATTTCTAAAAGAGGCAATGCAAGTGCTAAATAATATTTAGGATCTAAGATAACCACTTTATCTTGATAGATAAGTGATTGGTAAGGTAATAAGTTTGTATTCCTTTCCGCAGAAATTTTTGTAAGAAAAGCATTGGTTCTTTTTTTAAGTTTATGTCCTACTAGCATAGAACCATTAGGTAATTTTAGTGTATATGCAACATATTTTTTTGATTTGTCACCCATCACTTTTGTTTCAAGGTTTTTTCCTTCTATTATTTCCATTGTATCATCAAAATAAGGCATACCCATCATAAATTGGAAATTTCCTAATGATTCAGTATCATATGCATCTTTTACTTCGTACAAATTACCTAAAACACTCTGTAATGATTTAAGTGTTTGATTAAACTGACCATATTTATAATTTTTCTGAAGATACGCTGCCCCTAGGTAAGATGGGTTTTGTACACGTATTTCATTTTTTAAATCAATATGCATATTAAGTACAGCCATGAATGTATTAGTCTCTTGTAGTTCCTTATTCGTAACACTTAAGACAGTATGTCCTTCAAGTGGCTCGATGACTGAAAGTATTTTGAACCCATTGCTTTCAAGTTTTTTCTTCACATTCTCTACATCTTGTGCTTCTGCCGCATAGTAAGCTGACATAGCTTTAGGTGCTGTTGTCCCTATAACATATTTTGCAGTTTTAAATGTTTTTTTATGAATTTTAGCAGTGGAGACTTGCTTTTCTTTTTCTATAGTTCTTTCTTTTTTTATAGTCTTTTCTTTGGGTATAGATACCTTCTTAGTCTCTTTTCCTTTTGTTAATAATGCCAATTCTGCTTTTACTTTTGCTAGTTCTTCTTTGAGTGTATCTACTTCTGTGTGCATATCTTTTTTCGAAGAAGTATTTTGACTTTCTCGTACAAAACCCATCTCTTCAAATATAGATACCACTTCCGAATCTATAGCCTTCATGTAGTCTATACGTCTTTGATCTCTAAAATTAAGCGCATTTACCCAGTTGTCTACACTTGCATAACCCACATGTAATTCATTTGTCCCTTTAGGAATATAAAAATAAACCGAACATGGGGCAAAGACCCCTGCTTCAGGGATGCCTCTATTAAAGATTGCATTTGAAAATTTAAAATGGCATAGTTGAGAAACCCAGTATGCATCATACTTGTCAAAATCTAAATCCATATCATCATACTCAAATTTAAAGTCTATAAAACCTGCAATGATAAACTCATGTTGCGCAAAACGTCCATCATGATCTGCTATAAAATCTTCAACAAAGGTTTCTAAATCATCTGTTTTTTCAAACTTCATCACTAACTTAGTCAAACCATTTGTAGGTAGTGGTTTTGTATGCTCAAATCTTTTACTTAATGCTGGAGTCATCTCTTTATTTACCATACTATCTAACGACTGCACCATTGACTTAAATGACTTTCTATTATTTTCATCTGCTATACCCATGATGTCAAGCATCGTTGTAGCATCAAGATGTCCATACCAAGTATTGTCATCATTTTGTCTATCTAACGTTTTGTAAACTAAAAAATTAAAAGGTGCATACGCACCAAAGTTAGGATTAGCAAGGAGAAGAGGTCTTATTTTATCTTTATTCACCATAGAAAAGAAAGAGAGCATCTCTACATTCTTTTCTTGAAATTTATTATAATAATGTACTTGTATATTTTTATTTGCTGAGACTGTTGAATACCCTATAGTATCAAGTTTTTTTACCAATGCATCTATCGCTTTTTCTTTATTACCACCAGAACCTTGTAACTCTGTTGTAAGTAATACATCAGCCATATTTGAGTTTACCTCTTTAGCTTGAACAAACACCATACTTATCAATACTAAATAAATTATTTTATAATATCTCATTTTATTCCCCTATTTTGATTACTAGATTAATTATCTTATCCTATTCTAATTAAGAACATATAGAATAAGCATCAATAATATTTATTATTTGATAGAAGTGTGTAAATTTTGTATATGAAGATGAAGCATTAAATGATTGTAAGAGTAAAGTGTAATGATTATTGAGAGGAAAAGTCTTCTCTTTATTAAAGAAAAGACTTAATGTATAAATTATTCGTCTTCGAGTGCTGCACCTTTATTCATCATTGCGTACATTCCCTTTTTCACTTCATTTGCAAGAGTAAGAAGCTCATCAGGTAAAGGATACCCACCATTTATCATAAGTTCTAAGCCCATTGTATATACATAAATATCACCATTTGGCTCTTCTATGATACCAATTCTACAAGGCATAAATCCTATAAATTCACCTGAGTGTGATAAGAATTTATCTGCAATATGTGGAGAACAGTAAGAACGAATATGCGTCAATAATCCACCGTCACTAAATGTCTTACCACCTCTTGGCATTGTTTTAGAGTCAACCATTGCAAGCCCATACTCTTCGCCTACTTCATCCATAATCTCTATAGCATTTTCAAAAGCTTCTTCTTTTGTCATGCCTTCTGGTATCACCATTTTTACTCTATGTACCATACCTTTTGCTGGATCACCAGTAGTTAAAACTTTATCAAACATTTTCATGTATTCTGGTAATGCCTGAGAATCAAGTTTTGCTATTTTAGAGCCAAACATTACAGCCCCTATTATCCCTGCTACTATGACTATAAACCCAATAAGTGTGAGTAAACCTTTAATTAATTTCATTGTATCTCCTTGATTTAATAAGTTAGCATTATAAGATTTCTATATAAAATTGAGTTTAATTGATGAATTTTAGCTAACAACTAAACGCTCTTCTAAAAAAACACCCAACTCTTTTGCCTCTTCAAGTATAAGTTCACTCACCTTAAATTTACTCTCTATAATCACATCTGCTAGTTTAGACTTAATATGCAGTTCAAGTGGACGTTTACCTGGGTGACGTTCTACTAGACACATCAACTCCTCCACAGTCTTAGAATCGGGCATAAGATTCAATGCTAGTATAAGTGGCGGTTGTTCTGGTTCAGGTATATGTTTGACCTCTTTTTCTACTTTTACTTTGGTTTTTTTAGCATCTTTAATATTAGATATTTTCATAATGTTCATACGCGTAAAATCACCATCTTTGGTAATCTTGACTTTAAAGGCTATGGGTTTAGTAAGGTCAAAGTCTTCATCCAGCTCTTTAAGACGGTTCTCAAAAAGCATAAGCTCAATGTTCCCATGTAAGTCCATGATATTGGCTATACCAAACTTATTACCCTTTTTAGATATCTTTTCTGTAATGTTTTCTATCTTTCCTATAAACATCGCCTGAGAGCCATCCGCTAAATCGTCTATCTCAGAGCTTAGTGTATAGTTAATACCATCGAGCTGTTCACGGTATTTATCTAGTGGGTGTCCTGATACATAAAAACCTAGAGACTCTTTTTCCATCTCTAAAATTTCCATATCTTCAAACTCTTTCATATCGCTGAGTTCTAGCGTTACAGTAGTCATCTCTTCATCATCACCCCACAAAGAGTTGACTGCTTGCTTCTTTGCATCCCCTGCTTTTTTAGCCATATCTATAATGTCATCTATCTGTGAAAGCACCGCTTTACGGCTGTATCCAAAACTATCAAATGCCCCTGCCTTAGCCAAAGTTTCAATGACTCTTTTATTGACTTTACTCGAGTCTATCCTAGAGACAAAATCAGATATATCTTTAAATTCACCCTCACCTCTGGCCTCAAGCATACTATTAATCGCAATATCCCCTGCCCCTTTGAGTGCACCCATACCAAACATAACGACCTCTTCACCATCAATGTTACGTGCTTCAAAGACAAGTCCTGATTTATTGATATCTGGTGGCAAGAGTTTCATACCCATACGTTTTACCTCATCTACATAACGTACCACTTTATCTGTATTATTTTTTTCTAACGTCAAGATAGCTGCCATAAACTCTGTAGGGTAGTAGTATTTGAGGTATGAAGTATAAAAGGTAATCATCGCATATGCAGCAGAGTGTGATTTGTTAAATCCATACCCAGCAAACTTTACAATAAGATCAAACAAATCAAAAGCCTTTTGTCTGTCAAAACCTTTTTTCTCTGCACCATCAACAAACTCACCTTGGAGTTTGTCCATCTCCTCTTTAATCTTTTTACCCATAGCCCTACGTACCAAGTCTGCATCACCCAGACTAAATCCACCGATAGTCTGCACTATTTGCATAACCTGTTCTTGATAGACAATCACTCCATAGGTAGGTTTAAGTATAGGTTCAAGTTCTGGGAAGTCATAAGTGATTTTTTGACGTCCATGTTTACGCTCTACGAAATCATCTAGCATCCCTGACTCCATAGGTCCAGGACGATAGAGAGCAATCATCGCAATCACATCCTCAAAGCCATTTGGCTTAAGTTTTTTAGCCAAGTCTTGCATGCCTGCAGATTCTATCTGGAATATTCCCAGCGTCTCACCTGTACCTATGTACTCGTAGACTTCTTTATCTTCAATATTCTCTTCTACGAAGTTGATACGTTTACCGTATCTACGCTCAACCAATTGTAATGCTTCTTCGATAACTGTCAGTGTTTTAAGTCCAAGAAAGTCAAACTTTATAAGATCCACATCTTCCACATATTTACCTGAATACTGTGTTGCAAGTGTATCAAGCCCTGTAGGTTTAAACAGTGGTGTTTTTTCCCATAAAGGCTCGTTGCTTATTACCACACCTGCAGCATGTGTCCCCGCATTACGATTCAAACCCTCAAGTGCCAATGCATACTCCCATGTACGTTTAGCTTGAGGATCAGACTCTAAAAGTTCTTTAATCTTTGGTTCTTTTTCATACGAACCCTTAAGGTCAATACCAAGTTCATCAGGTATAAGTTTCGCCATTGCGTCAGCCTTGGAGTAAGGCATATCAAGGACACGTGCTACATCACGAATGACTCCTTTAGCAAGAAGCTTACCAAAGGTAATAATCTGCGCCACATTCACACGTCCATATTTGTCTACTACGTAGTCGAGTATCTCTTGACGACGTGCTTGACAAAAATCCATATCGATATCTGGCATAGATATACGTTCAGGATTTAGAAATCTCTCAAAGAGTAATCCATAAGGCATAGGGTCTATATCTGTGATACCTAGTGAATATGCTACCAATGAACCAGCAGCCGACCCACGCCCAGGCCCTACAGGAATCCCCATCTGCTTTGCAGCATCTACAAAGTCCCAAACGATGAGCATATACCCAGGGAACTTCATAGAGTTAATAATATCCATCTCTACTTGCAGTCTATCTCTATACTCTTGGTGCTTTTCCTCAGGTACAATCTTGAGACGTTTTTCTAGCCCCCGTTTAGACTCTTCTACAAATAACACAATATCGTTTTCTAAAGAGTACTCTACATCAGGATGAGGAAGCTCAATACCAGATTCTTTAGCTCTCTCTCTGGCAAATTTAAAGTTAGGTGGCGTTGGATCTCCTAGTTTTATCTCTAAATTACATTTATCAGCTATCTCTTGGGTAGCTTCTAGTGCCTCAGGGATGTCTGCAAAAAGTGCTGCCATCTGCTCTGGTGATTTCACGTAAAACTCATGTACAGAGTGACGCATACGGTTTGGGTCATCATAGAGTTTGTTCATCGCGATACACATAAACGCCTCATGTGCATCAGCATCTTTTTGTTCGGTATAGTGCGTATCATTCGTAGCCACTATCTTAATGCCAGTTTCTTGTGAAATTTGTATGATTTGTTTGTCTATACGGTGTTGATCACCTATACCATGACGCATAAGCTCTAAATAGAAGTCATCACCAAAGACTTCTTTGTAGCGTAAGGCAACTTTTTTAGCTTCTTCATAACCCTTCGCACCAAACTTAATATTTCGTTCACTAAGGTTCAACTGCCAGTTAATCTCACCTTGCAAACATGCACTTGAACAAATAAGCCCTTCACAGTTATTTTTAAGCAACTCCCAGTTGATTCGTGGATAGTAGTAAAACCCTTTTATATACGCTTGTGAACTTAGATACATCAAGTTTTTGTAACCTACATCATTTTTCGCATACAGACAAAGGTGAAAACGCTGACGTACTGACTTATCATCAAGTTCATCTTGGTTATGTACATATGCTTCCATGCCAATGATGGGCTTGATACCCTCTTTTTTCATCGTATTATAAAAATCAATACATCCAAAAAGGTTCCCATGATCTGTCATCGCCACAGATGTCATACCCTGCTCTTTTATTTTTGTTGCTAGCACTTTTATCTTGTTTGCCCCATCAAGCATGGAGTACTCAGTGTGTAGGTGGAGGTGGGTAAACTGTGGAATATTTTTTGGTTCTTCAGACATGCATAACCTTTTGCTATTTTCGTAAAAAATGCTTCCAATATAACAAAGATTAGATAAAATTTAATTGAATATTTTGGTTATAATTTATATTCTAATGAAATTAAAATTACAAGCGAGTAATATATGAAATATCACACTTTTTCTACAGT
The DNA here is from genome assembly GCA_021647715.1 of Sulfurovum sp. Taxonomy (GTDB): domain Bacteria; phylum Campylobacterota; class Campylobacteria; order Campylobacterales; family Sulfurovaceae; genus Sulfurovum. The sequence continues at coordinate 9,044 of JAKIUE010000009.1, read as the reverse complement.
ATATAAATGAAAAAAATCCTAATCATAGGCTACGTATGGCCAGAACCCAATTCATCAGCTGCAGGTTCGCATATGATGTCCATTTTAAGACTTTTTAAAAAGCAAAATTGGCAAGTAGAATTTTCAACACCTGCACAAACATCTGAACATGCCATAAACTTAGAAAACGAAGGCATAAGTACACAAAGCATCACTTTAAACTGTGACAGTTTTGATACCTATATCAAAAACTATGCACCCGATATCGTACTTTTTGACCGCTTCATGATGGAAGAACAGTTTGGCTGGAGAGTCGAAAAGAACTGTCCAGAAGCCCTAAAGATACTAGACACAGAAGACTTACAGTGCCTACGTCACGCTAGGCATCAAGCCCATAAAGCAAACCGTCCCATGACCCAAAAAGATTTATATTCAGATCTAGCCAAACGTGAGATTGCCAGTATTTTACGCTCAGACATTTCACTTATCATCTCCAGTTATGAGATGGAATTACTTGAAAAAACATTTCATATCAATAGTTCTTTACTTCATCATCTGCCCTTTATGCTAAACTTGTCTGAATTTCCCAAAAAAACAAAAACGTTTAACCAACGACAACACTTCATCTCTATAGGTAACTTCAGACATGCTCCTAACTGGGATATGGTTTTATACTTACAGAAAATATGGCCACATATTCGTAAAGCACTACCACAAGCCCAACTACATATCTATGGTGCCTACCCTCCTCCCAAAGCCACTGCACTTCACAACCCTAAAACAGGATTCCACATCAAAGGATGGGCAGAAGATGCTTTAACTGTCATGGAAGATACACGCATCTGTCTAGCACCCATACGTTTTGGTGCAGGCATAAAAGGGAAACTCCTAGATGCAATGATAGTCCAAACACCTAGCATCACCACATCTCTAGGCAGTGAAGGCATGCATAAAAAAGATGAACCTTGGGCTGGTGTCATAGCCGATGAAATAGAAACCTTTGTACAAGCTGCTATCAAACTCTATAGTGATGAAGATGCATGGCATCAAGCACAAAAGCATGGCACTACCCTTTTACATGCTCACTATGATGAGAAATTTTTAGGGGAGTCGTTCATAAAAAAGATAAAGGAAGTAGAAGAAAATCTCGAAGCACACCGATTACATAACTTCACAGGAGCCATGCTAAAACACCACAGCATGATGAGTACAAAATACATGTCTCAATGGATAGCAGAAAAAAACAAAGATAAAACATAGAACAACTTATTTGAGTTTCTTAAAACAACAACGCTTATATTTGTCTCCACTACCACATATACACGGACTGTTACGCAAAAACTCTACCTTATCCTCAAACACCTCACCATCAACATACTTCCACATGTCACCCACCTTCAAAAAGCTAGACTTCTCATGGTGCATATGCTGCTTACTTTCAAAGATATAATAGGCTTTAAACTCCACCATTTCCTCAGAACTTTGAATTACCTCAAGATGCTGCCAAAAACTATTGTCAGCCCAGTCTTGTATGAACTTTAGCTCTTCATCTCTCCATGTGTGGTCATGGGTGGTAGCCTGCAAATAGTTTACATCTCCTAAACAATACGCAGAGTAACGTGACCGCATAAGCTCCAAAGCTGTATTAGGAACTTCATGTACACGTAAAAATCGTTCACAACATTGTGAAAATGCTTTATTTGATTTGCAGTGACATAGTTGTTGCATCCTATTCCTTTATTTTAAACCTACAAAAGAGGTTTACTTAGACCGTAACACCCAGACCAAGAGTCCAACACCTAAAGAGATGTTGAGCCAACTTACCCCTGAGATAAACATCTTTTCTAGTTGTGTATAGAGCCATCGCTGTATCTCTAGTGGCTCTGTGAGTGTATGTTCATGCGCCCATGATATAAGTTCTGCATTCCAAATATAAGTAACAATCTCTGGCACGAAGAAAAAAAGAATAATCCCTGTAATTCCCCATAGGTTCCTTTTGGGTTTTATCTTTTCCACTGCTTCTTTAAGCTTAGGATCATTGTCCATACGTATTTGTATCTCTTTTATTTTCTCTTTCATCTAGCAGTAGTCTAAAAGCATCCCATCTTTAACAGCTTGCATAGACTCTTTTCCTACAAGACGTTCTACAATAGCTAGCCCAAAACAAACAGAAGTTCCTGGGCCTTGAGATGTCATCACATTCCCATCGATAACAACTTTAGCATCATCTCTGTAGCCTGGATGATTTATCTCATCTTTTGCTCCTGGATAACATGTATAATCATTACCAAGTACCCCTGCTTTTTTGAGTACAAAAGGAGCAGCACACATAGCACCAATCACTTTTTTCTCTTTAAACTCTTGCACAAGTTCAATGACACGTTTATTTTCAGCCAATGCATACGTACCATCCCAACCCCCAGGAAGTACCATCATGTCAAAATCATCTGTTATGACATTCTTTATAGACATATCTGCTTGTAGCGTAATGCCATTTGCACCTGTTACAAGTGCTCCATGTGTTTCATCCTCTAGATAAACCACGCGTACTTCTATGCCTCCACGACGCATCACGTCTATGAGTCCTACCGCTTCTACTTCTTCAAATCCTGCTGCCAAAGGTAATAATACTGCTGCCATATTTTCTCCTTTACTTAATCAGAGTTTTATAGGTGTAAATGGTGTCGATTCAACCTCTTTGAATCCCATCTCTTTAAAAATCTCTACAATCTCTTTATCTAATTTTTGATTATATTCTATACGCGCTTTATCTTTTATATCAAACATACTTAACCAGTTTTGCAATCTTGGCATACCCACAACTAACTTATTTGTATCTTTTTGTATATACATATACATCGTACATGGTGCAAATACTGCGGCATCTGGTCTCGCACCTTCATTATCGAAAAAGGCATAAGAGTATTTAAAGTGGCAAAGCGAAAATGTCCAAAACTCATCCATTTGAGGAAGTAAGTTTGAACCATCAAAGGTCTCTTTAAAGTTAAAGAAACCAGCCATGATATAGCCTTTTTCATCAAAAGTATCTTCTACTTTCTCTTGAATTTCGTCTATAAAGTCTACAAGTTTTTCTGGTCTTTTAAACTCATATTCAAAATTCATCATGGTATCAGCCGCAGGTTTTTCATACGTTGAATAAGATATTTTTGCATCTGGAAAATTCTTCATCACAAGTGCATCTATCTTCTTCATACTTTTACTATAACCATCTTTTACTTCTTGATTTGTTGTACCCAACATCTCAAATACCGCGTCAGTGGTCAAGTGAGAAATAATAGTCTCATTTTTATCTTTATGTTTATACATTAAAAGATTAAATGGGTTAAAGGCTGCTATAGTTGGGTCTATATTGAGTAATGGTTTGATGCCTTTTTTATCTACGATAGTCATAAACGATAATCCATCAAGTGTAGTCTTTCCATACATTTTTTTATACACTTTATTCACACCAGATCGTGGATCAGGGGCAAGAAAACCTATAGGTTTCAACTGCTCTTTCATCATTTTATTATATTTTTCTTCTGCATTACCCTTTATTGTATAGACAATAACTGATTTTTTAGTACTATCCTCCATCACAGATATTTTCACTTGTTCCACTGCAAAAGTCTCCATACTGCACAACGCAAAGATCAATGTAATCCCAAATATTTTTTTCATGTTTACTTCCTTTTTTAATAAATTATAATTAAGTATAACATGTAAATTAAAAAAATAAATAAATGAAGAGAAAAAATAGTAGATGTAGAATGAGTTGTGAAATAATAGCGTAAATTATACGCTATTGTTTCTTATTGCATTACCAAGATCTAATCGTTTGGTGACAAGACAAACATTTACTCAATATCTTGAGATACCCATTGGCAGCTTCATATCTATCACCCTTTTCAAAAGATAGCAAAATTTCATCTGCAAGTTTAGTAATATTTTCAGTCTCTTTTTTAGCATAGACTAAAGTATTTATACCTTTTTTAGATACACCTTCTTTAATAAAGGACTCCGTATGCGATGCTGTTTTCTTAAGGTCATTAACACCATTCTTTACCACATTAATATTATTATATAAAAACCCTTTTTGTATAGTAGACATTGCTATTTCCATTTCACGCATATTTTGCATTCTATCTAATTGGAAATGTTCCTGTGCATACGTAACCCCACCTAAGAGAACCATTATCAGCCATACTTTATTTAACTTTATCATCTGTTACACTCCTTATATTGTGATATAAGTGTAACAATTAAATTTAAAATAACTATTGATATACATCAATTTTAATGATTTAGGACTCTTAACATTTATATAGTAATTTTTGCATACATTCCAGGGAATATATTTTCTTTGCCTCTATCAAAACGTATACGCATTTTTATTTTATGTGTCATAGGGTTGGCATCAGGAACAATAGCATGTATCACTCCTTGCGTTTTATATTTTAATGATGGAATTTCAACAGAGACCTTTTTCCCAACATGTACCTTAGAAATTATACTTTCTGAAATAGATACATCTATCTCTAAACTTTCCATGTCCACAAGTAATATAGTAAGCATACCAGGCATCACCATGTCACCTACCTTAATATTACGTTTGACCACGACACCATCAGATGGTGCTTTCATCTTAATATAATTATACGTACTTGCCATTTGTTTGGCACGTATTGTCGCCTCTTTTACCATAATTTGCATCGCTTCAAGCATACTATTTGCATTTTCAGCTTGTGCATCCAAATCAGCCAAATCAAAAAAATCAATTTTATTACTATGTTTATACTCAAAAGCTAGACGTCTTTTTTTGTCATTGACACGTTTAAGTTTATCTCTCCAAAAATCAACCATCACTTTTGTTTGTTCTAACATAAGGTCTGCTTGCATTTTCATCATATCAAATTCTGCAGACTCCATCTCATAAAGGTCATCTTCTCTTTTAACCTTATCACCAATTTTCACAAATACTTTCTTTACATACCCCATAAACCTAGATCCAATCATCTGTTGTCCATCAGAGACCACTGTACCAGTTAAATTTATTTTATTCTCTTTTAATGATGCAGGGTTCATCTCTGATGCCCATAACGATAAAGAGATTAGCAACCAAACAAATATTGTCTTTTTCATACTATACCTTACCATTTTCTCAAACTCGTATGACACTTCAAACATTCAGCCGTAATGCGATTATAAACATTAAGTGCTTGCTTAACATCACCGTCTTGAAAACGTTCTAACATTGTTTCTGAATATTTTTCTATTCTCTTTTGTGTACGACCTGTCATTGTTGTAGCATTGTTCATCCATTTTTCGTACACATCTTTTGTATTTATTTCAGCTTTAGTAGGGCCAATCTTTACAACAGTTGATTTTAAGTCTTCAACCCCAGCTTTAACAATATCAAGATTATTATAAAAAAATCCAGACTGAATATCTTGCATTGCATGTGCCATTTTTTGCATATCTAGTATTCTGTTTGCTTGCGTATATTCATCTGCAAGTAAGATTTGAGAAAAAAATATACCTATTATTAAAAAAAATTTCATCTTTATCAACCTTCATCTTATTTCTGTAAGTGTCATCATATACAAAATAAATCAAAATTATGTCAAAATTGCAATATTATTTATCATTATACTATAAAGATGTTACTATATAACGCTTAAATAGCGTAAAGTCATGGTGTTACCATTTGAATATCTTATATTAGTAATTCTGATGATATTATACAATATCATCAATTCTAAGTGATGTTTAATAAAAATAATCATAGAATTTGCATACAAACTAATTATATAGGAGTAATTAAATGATGAAAAAGATTATCACAACCTCTGCAATTGTTGCAGCGTTACTAACAAGTGTACAAGCTGAGTTTAGCTTTGGAGATATGTTTAAGGACATGAAAGATGCTGCTGTTAGCATGAGTAAAGATGCCAAAGATTCTGTTGTATCTATGAAAGACGGAATGGTTGAGACTTCAAAGTCTGCCGAGAGAACAGTTACTAATGTAAGTTCAGATGCAAAAGACTCTACAGTGAAAATGTCAGATGACCTCAAAACTGCTGAAGTATCTACTTCAAAAGATTCAAGAGATTCTGTTGTTTCAGTATCAACAGATACAAAAGAGTCAGTTACAAATACCACTAAAGACATGAAAGATGCAGCAACTATTGCCTCTAAAGACATGAAAGATTCTGCGATATCAGTCTCTAAAGATGTAAATGATGCAACCAAAACAGTCTCTACTGATGCCACTACTTCTGTTAAAACAGTCAGTGACAATGCAAATACTTCTGTAAAAACACTTTCTACGGATGCTACTACTTCAGTAAGAACCGTAAGTGACAATGCAAATGACGCAGTAAAAACAATCTCTGCTGAAGATTATGCTGAATATATGAGACTGAAAGAGCTTTCTAAATAAAAAATTTAGATAAATAAATAAAAGGACAAATGATGAAAAGAATTATAACTACCTCTATAATAGCTACAGCGTTACTAACGAGTGTACAAGCTGAGTTTAGCTTTGGAGATATGTTTAAAGACATGAAAGATGCGGCTGTTAGCATGAGTAAAGATGCTAAAGATTCTGTAGTCTCTATGAAAGACGGCATGGTTGAGACTACTAAATCTGCTGAAAGAACTGTAACCAATGTAAGTTCAGACGCTAAAGACTCTACTGTTAAAATGTCTGATGACCTTAAAACAATGGAAGTAAATACATCTTCAGATGCAAAAACAGTGGTGACAGATGTATCAAGTGATACAAAAGAAGCTGTACATAGCACAACGACAGATTTAAAAGATTCTGCGAATGTAGCAACTACGGAGATGAGAGAATCTGCAACAACAGTGTCTAAAGATATGACAGATACAACAAAAACTCTTTCGAACGATACAGCAACATCAGTAAGAACAACAACTGACAGTGCGACAACATCGGTACAGACTGTTGCTGATGATGCAACGACATCAGTCAAAACTGTAGCAGATAGTGCAAATGATGCAGTAAGAACCATATCATTAGATGAATATGAAGAATACTTAAAACTTAAAGAAGCTTCACAAAAATAATATTCTTACATACTTTAAATAATACGCTACCATTTCTTTTGGTAGCGTTTCTACATATTATCTACTTAATTATAACTTTTTTTTATTATATATATAAACTTTATGCTAAAATATTTATATAAAATCAAAAGGTCATTTATGCCAAACTACTTAAAAAATATAGCTATACTCTTCTCCATTGTATTTCCTTTGTACGCTTGTGCAACAAATAATACACAACTACCAACAAAAGAAAAAACAGAACTTGCCATTTATTATACCTTTAAAGGAAACATAGAAAAAGAGTACAATAGTTTAGTTGAGAAGAAATTAAAAAGTATCGGATTTAATTTAACAGATCCTCATAAAAGAGTCAATGACCAATATGAAGTCAAATATGGTTCAACTGTACTTGATGTATTATCATTCATGCCCATTGTAAAAGATGAAAGTATTTTACCTCTACTTAATATCGACCCTCGTATCGCAGGGTTTGCACCATTTAATCTTGTCATTCACAAAAAACTTGATGAAAATGTAACACATATAGGTCATCTTCTTCCCGATGTGATGTTAGATATATTAGGTATTGAAAACCAAGAGGTAAGAAGCAAATTTTCTGCTACATTTAAGGCATTAGATGCAACTATAGCACAAGAGCTTGGAGGACATGTAGCTACTATCCCCTACAAAAAACTTCCTGAAAAAAGAATGATAAATTATGAGTATACATTTGATGCCCCTGAAGACATGGATGATTTTATCGATGAATTTCAAAACACCTTTGAACTAGCATTCATAGATAAAGGTTACCTCATAGCAGGTTTTCATAACTTTATGGAGGCAACAGACAATGCAGAAGAAGTACTCTCAGAGTATGATGCTTTTTGGACGTATTCTCTTTGTCATTTAGAATTCTCATATCACATGTTTGATAACCCAGGAGGTAGACCAGAAGCGGGACTTTTTGCACCATGTACTATGTATATGTATATTAGAAAAGGGAGTAATAAACTTGTCCTTGGTATGTACCGATTGGAGAACTGGTCTACTACGCTTAATATTACAGATAAAACAAGATTATCTCTTATAGATAAACTCGATACACAAATTCCAAAAATTTTAAAAAGTCTACATATGAAACCCACACCTAATGTCAATCCATTAACACTAAACTCAAAAACAAATACAAACACAAAAGATACACAAACGGCTCCAAAAAATACCTTACCCGCAAAAAAGAGAGAAATTTTACAAGCACCAAAAGATCAATCAATTACAAAAAATAAAGAATCTGTACAAGATATTAAGATAGTCGATCAAGTAGTAAAAATAACCATCCCTTCCGTACCAAAGGTGATCAAATGCGCATCAAGTAGTACTTCGAACACAGATAGAAGCATTAAATTTTCAAAACGCGTACCTCCAGGATATGTACCTCATAGCTTTGGTAAATCACATAAAACTAAATCTACAAGCAATACAAAAGTAGGTGAAGTGCATAGTGGTACAGTTTCTGCTTATCTAAGAGGTGCACTTATCTCTGTAGAAAAAGCCAAAGAGTTACTTAAATCTGCAGGATTTGAGATAGTCTCTATCTCAGCACTCAATAAAGCAAAAGATTTACTCTCTATTGTATTTACAGATAAATCGCTACAAGCTATGTCAAATAAAGAAAATAGAGGCTTTATGGCATCTTTACGCCTATTGATAGATAAAAAAGAAAAGACTATTAGTATTACAAACCCTATGTATATGGCAAAAGGGTTTTTACAAAATGATTTTGATGAAAAAAATGCAAATAAGTTACTCATTCGCTTGGTTCAAACATTTCAAGGTCTTAAAAATTCTAAAGATAAATTAAAATTCCAACTCCTTCCAAAATACCAATTCATGAAAGGTATGCCAAAATATCAAAATATGATAGAAGTTGCATCAGGCACTAATCTTCTAGAAAAACTTAAAAATAATGATAAAGTAGTCTTTACACAAAG
>JAKIUE010000101.1 GCA_021647715.1 Sulfurovum sp. | reverse complement strand
CAAAAATATTTGCAGAACGTGACTTGTCTAAAATAGATTTTGCAACTACTGGAGCAGAGTTGGTACTTGAATGTACAGGTGCATTTTTAACAGCGGAGTCTGTGCAGCCTTACTTAGATAATGGCATCAAAAAAGTACTATTTTCAGCACCAGCTAAAGATGATACTGCAACATTTGTACTAGGTGCAAATGCAGACGAGTATGCAGGACAAGCTGTTGTCTCCAATGCCTCTTGTACAACCAATGGTTTAGCACCTGTTGCAAAAGTTTTAGAAGATACTTTTGGTATAGAAAATGCTTTGATGACAACCATACACTCCTACACTTCTTCTCAACCAATACTTGATGCAAAACATAAAAAAGACCCAAGAAAAGGGCGTTCAGGTGCTGTAAACTTGGTACCTACTACTACAGGAGCAGCCAAGGCGATCTCTAAGGTATTACCAAGTCTAGAAGGGAAAATAAACGGACAGGCTATTAGGGTACCAACAGCAGATGTTTCTATGATAGACCTAACAGTGACATTGGCTAAAGACACAACAGTAGAGGAAGTACAAAAAGCATTTAAGCAAGCCAGTGAAGGCTCACAAAAAGGTATCCTTGGTGTAGATGAAGAGTATCGTGTTTCTATGGACTTTGTAGGAGAAGAGTTAAGTACAGTTGTACCTCTTGACACTATTCAAGTTATAGGTGGTAACATGGTTAAGGTACTCTCATGGTATGACAATGAGTGGGGATATTCTTGTCGTTTGGTTGACATGGCCGTACATATTTCAAAGGACGCCTAATAAGCAAAGCCAATTAGGCTACGCTGACGCTATGTCGTCTTCAGCAGACGGCTCATACGACTAGTCGTAATATATAAAACACATACAGGATTGAATAGAGATGAAAACACTTAAAGATTTAGAGATAGATGGGAAAAGAGTATTTATACGATGTGACTTTAACGTTCCTAAAGATGAATTTGGAAACATTACTGATGACAGACGTATTCGTTCTGCATTACAGACGATTCGTTATTGTATCGATAGAGACTGTAAAATTATTTTAGCTTCACATTATGAAAGACCAGAGCCAGGAAAATATGAAGAAAAATACTCTTTACTCCCTGTAGCAAAAAGACTACACACACTGTTAAAGATTAAAAGAGATATTTTTATGGCAGAAGATGTAGTAGGTCCCGATGCACAAGAAAAAGCTGCAAATATGGAAGCAGGGGATGTTTTACTGCTTGAGAATTTACGTTATGAAGAGGGTGAAACAAAAAACGATGAAGTGTTTGCAAAAAAACTAGCAGATTTTGCAGATATTTATGTCAATGATGCTTTTGGTGCATGCCATAGAAAACATGCATCTATCCATGCGATTACAAAGTTTTTTGATACAGATCATAAAGCAGCAGGATTTTTGATGGGTAAAGAGGTAAACTTCTTTTCAAAAATTCTTGAAAAACCTGTACGTCCTTTTGTCGCAGTGGTTGGTGGCTCTAAAGTTTCTGGAAAACTCCAAGCACTTACAAATCTTATTACTAAAGTGGATAAGGTGATTATCGGTGGAGGTATGGCATTTACATTTTTAAAAGCGCATGGCCATGAAGTGGGTAATTCATTGGTAGAAGATGAACTGCTTGAAGAAGCGAATAATATTATCTTAAAAGCAAAAAAGCTTGGGGTGAAGTTTTATTTACCTGTTGATGTAGTAGCTGCGCAAGAGTTTTCAGAAAATACAACAGTTAAGTTTTTGCCTATTCAAGAAATACCAGTAGGGTGGATGGGACTAGATATAGGCCCTGCGAGTACTCGACTTTTTAGAGAAGCACTCAATGATGCTCAAACTATTATCTGGAATGGTCCTATGGGTGTGTATGAGATGGATAGATACTCAAAAGGAAGCATGGCAATGTCAAACAACATTGCTCAAACGCATGCAACTACCATTGTAGGTGGTGGTGATACTGCAGATGTAGTCCAGCGTGCTGGAGATGTAGATGAAATGACATTTATTTCTACTGGTGGTGGGGCAAGTTTAAAACTTATAGAAGGTGCTGTTCTTCCTGGTCTTGAAGCACTAGAAAACTAGACGCAAAACGATTATAAAAGGAATACCATGATATATGCGGCAAATTTCAAAGCAAACCATACACGTAAAAGTACACAAAACTATATAGAAGCATTGAATGCAAAATTAGGGGCAAAGAAATCTGAAGATAAAGTATATATCTTCCCTCCTTCTTCTGCACTTGATAGTTATGAGGGTGATTTTACAGTAGGTGCACAAAATGCTTACCCTGCACAAAACGGTGCATATACAGGGGAAATAGCACTGGAACAACTCGATGAGTTTGATATTAAAACCATACTCATAGGACACAGTGAACGTCGTGAGTTATTAAATGAAAATCAAGAGAGTATAGTAGAAAAGTTCTCTTTTTTTCAAGAGCAAGGTTTTGAAATTATGTATTGTATAGGTGAACCTTTAAATATTCGTGAAAAAGGCTTTGAATCCGTTATGCAATACCTTTTAGCACAGTTTGAAGGTATAGATATTACTTATGCTAAATTGACTATTGCGTATGAGCCTATTTGGGCTATAGGGACGGGACGAAGTGCTACAGTAGAAGAGATTTCAACTACGCACAGAGCACTTAAAAATGTCATTAAAAATATACCTTTGCTTTATGGTGGTTCTGCGAAACCTGCCAATATAAAAGAAATTACGAGTATTGCTGGAGTAGATGGGGTTTTGGTGGGTTCTGCATCTTTGGATGCAGAGAGTTTTTCTCAGATGATAAATCACAAATAAAGCGAAAGCTTTATTTGTTCAGCTAACGTTGGTTTTCTTCACTAAAAGGCTCAAGTGACTAGTCACGTTGAGCGTATCATTCCCTTATTATTTAAATAAATCTTCTAAAGCAGATGTATCTTTTGTCTTCTGTATCTCTGGTTCACTAGAATCTATTTGTCTCTCGGTGACACCTTCTACCTCATTGAGTTCTATGGTATATCCTGTGAGCATCGAAGCTAGACGTATATTGATACCAGATTTACCAATCGCCTTAGCTTTTTGGTCTCCAGTGATGTTAATAATAGCTTTTTTCTCTTCTACATCTACCTTAATACTTTGTGTAATCGCAGGGCTTAAAGCCCTAGTAATAAACACTTCTGGAATAGGTGAATATTCAATACAATCAATGTTTTCGCCATCTAACTCTTGGCTTACAGCTGTGATACGGACACCTTTAACACCTACAGCTGCACCAATAGGATCAACATTCATTTGTTCTGATTTAAGAGCAATCTTTGCACGTTCACCTGGTATACGCGCAGAATTAATAATCTCAACCACACCATCTGCAATTTCAGGTACTTCAGATGCCATAAGAGAATCTAGAAATTTTGGAGAAGTACGTGTGAGTTCTAAAAAAAGTCCATATTGAGGATCAACAGAGACATAACGAAGCAAAGCTCTTATGCTATCTCCACGCTTATAGCTCTCACCCTTAATACGATTTCTAAGACTCATGACTCCTTTGAGTTCTCCTATTTCAACATAGGTATTGTCATCAGCATCTACACGGTTGACTGTACCTAGCATAACAGACCCTACTTTTTCTCTATATTTTTCAAAGAGGTCTTGTTCTATGCGACGTTGCACGTGATACTCAAGTTCTTTAAAAAGGTTGGCTGATGCTGTACGGCCATGGTCTTCTAAGATAAACTCTTCTGAAAGTTTATCTCCAATTTCTAGAGACTCATCATATTCTTCTTTCGCATCAGTGAGTGAAATGAATCCATCTGAAGGTATCATTTCTTTGTTGTCATCTCTGCCTACTTCAGTCATGAGCTGAGAATCACCATCTGCTACAACGGTAATAACTTTATTGACTGAATATGTTCTTGTATCATGGTCTATGAGTACTTCAAAAGCAGAAGTATAGGTAGTGAGTTTTTTTGCTGTATTTGTTAATGCATCCGTAAATGCCTCAATTGCATGTTCTTTGGATATATTTTTTTCATGAGCGATAGCTTCTATAATATCTAATATTTTTTCCATATTTTTTCCTCTATATTTTGTATTAAGTGATATAATTTTCAATCAACCGCTACAAGAGGTAACATAACAGTGTTAAGAACGTCTAGGAAGTGGTGTTTTGAAAGTATAACATTATATCTAACCGAACCTTTACTGAAAATGAAGTATAATTTATCATATTACAATAAACAATTTAATGATGACAAAGGGATATAGATGAAATTAAAACTTGCTAGAACCACACTTAAGGCAAAGCCTAAAACGATTGAACTCAAAAAAATAGAAGAAGAACTAGCAAATAAATCTATATTTTATTTTGACAAGGACAATTCACACAAAGAACTGAAAGAACTCATAGAATATTTTGAAGAAAAAGGATTTTCTGTCTATATGAGAGAAGTGAAGTATGGACTAGGTGAGAATGAGTATATTTACGAAGTGCATATCATTGCTTAAGATATAGGATTGAAAAAGCTATTTATAGAAACACTTGGATGTGCAATGAATGTTCGCGACAGCGAACATATGATTGCAGAGCTTAATAGCAAAGAACCTTACGAACTTACAGAAGAACTTTCCCTTGCTGATCTTATTATTATCAATACTTGCTCAGTTAGAGAAAAGCCTGTAGCAAAACTTTTTTCTGAGATAGGTGTATTCAACAAACATAAAAAAGAGGGCGCAAAAATAGGTGTGACCGGTTGTACCGCCTCACATTTAGGCAAAGAAATTATTAAACGTGCTCCTGCAGTTGATTTTGTATTGGGAGCAAGAAATGTCTCCAAAATTACTGAAGTAGTAGATAAAAAACATGCAGTAGAGATAGCAACAGACTTTGATGAAAGTAGTTATGATTTTGGTGAGTACCGCTCCAATCCTTTTAAGGCGATGGTAAACATATCTATAGGGTGTGACAAAACATGTACATTTTGTATCGTGCCTGCGACACGAGGTGAAGAAATATCCATTCCCTCTGAATTAATCATCTCTGAGATTACAAAGGCAGTCATTGCGGGTGCCAAAGAAGTCATGCTGTTAGGTCAAAATGTAAACAACTACGGTAGACGTTTTGGCACGTCTGAAGAAGTTTGTGATTTTACACAACTTTTACAAAAGATATCTCTTATTGATGGGCTAGAACGTATACGATTTACTTCACCACATCCTCTGCATATGGATGATGCTTTTTTACATGAATTTGCAACAAACCCAAAAATTTGTAAACAGATACACGTACCTTTACAAAGTGGCTCAACCTCTTTACTTAAAGCAATGAAAAGAGGTTACACCAAAGAGAACTTTTTAAACCGTTGCGAAAAAATACGTAAACTATGTCCAGAGGCAACCATCTCAACCGATATCATTGTGGGCTTTCCTAGTGAAAGTGATGTAGACTTTGAAGAGACCATGGATGTATTGGAAAAGGTGCGTTTTGAGCAACTTTTTTCATTCAAGTATTCCCCACGCCCACATACTGAAGCAGCAGACTTTGACAACCAAATAGACAACACACTCTCAGGAGCAAGACTCACTAAGTTACAGGCAAGACATACAGAAATTCTAGATGAGATTATGGAAAAACAAATGGGTGCAGTACATAAAGTCTACTTTGATGAACTGAAAGCCAATGGAAGGGTTTCTGGACGATCTGATGACGGAAAGCTTTTTTTTGTAGAGGGAAGTGAAGAACTACTCGGCAAGATAGTAGATGTGAAAGTGACTAAAGTCTCACGTGGTGCACTTGATGGAGTACTTGTTTAAGGTCAAATATGAA
>JAKIUE010000008.1 GCA_021647715.1 Sulfurovum sp. | reverse complement strand
ACGCTTTACATGCTGGCTTTGTTGCATCTCTAAAACCACCAGAAAAACAAACTACCGTATATCCACGTTCTTTTAGTCCTAACACAACTTCTTTAGCTCCAGGCATCATAGGTAACGTAGTACATATTGCTTCTACTTTAGACTGGGGTAATCCTTTTAATAATGCCACACGTTCTACAAGAGAAGTATAAAAGTCAAGCTCTCCAGCCATAGCACGTTCCGTGATAGCAACAACCTTATCTTTAAACCCAAGCACCTCTGCAAAAAAGTCAATCGTCTCTCCATCCATTAATGTAGAATCAAAATCAAACACTGCTAGTTTAGACATATGTATACCTCTATGTATTTTTTAGATAGAATTATAACAATAAAATAAAAATATAAAGAGTATTATCATGTTTAAAGAATTTTGTGATTTTCTATGTCATAAGACAGAAAAATTTATAACCATTGAAGTCAATCCCCCACATGGAGCATCTATAGATGGTCTCATAGAAGATATACGTAAACACAAGTTACATGAAAAGGTATCAGGCTTCTCATGTACGGACAACCCACTAGCCAAACTAAAAATGTCAGGGGTTCTTTCTGCTATCAAGATACAACAAGAGTTTGGTAAGCCTGTCATCGCTACCATGAGTATGAGAGATAAGAACAAGCTCTCACTACAGTCAACTTTACTTGGAGCAAATGACTTTGATTTACGATGCATCCTTGCACTCACAGGTGACCCTGCAAAGTATTCAGATCAACCAGAAGTTAAAGGTGTTGTAGAACGTGATTCTACACTATTATTAAGCATTATTTATCACTTAAATAATGGGGTATCCTATTCAAATAAGCTCCTAAACCCTGCACCCAAACCCATCTATCCTTTTGCAGTAGCAAACTCTTATGCAAGAGATATGAAAAAACTGCAAAAACGTATGGTTAAAAAATTAAATTATGGGGCACGTGCCATTATTACTCAACCTGTCTATGACTTAGAAGGTGCAAAAGAACTCTTAGAGGTTTTTGAAGAAGCAAAACACCAAAGCATTAGAGATACAGCAAAACAAGCTCAACTAGTCCTTGGACAGTTTCCCATAGTAAGTGCAAGAACTGCTAACTTCATCAACGATAAAGTACCAGGTATCTCTGTACCTAAAAGTATTATAGATGATATGAATCTAGCCTCTATGGACGGCATAGAAAAAGAGAAAGAAATAGGATACAACCTTTCAAAATCTATTTTTGATGATGTGATGAAAGAACATGGTAAGGTACATTTAATGACGCATAATAGGTTTGATTTGTGTGCCAAGTTGATTGGGTAAAGCATATTAATCTAGTTACGATATACTCTCTAAAATTTAAAATAGGATAAAAAATGCCCGAATTAAAAAGATTTAAACTAATCAACAAAATAGAGGGAATTTCATTCCTAATCTTACTCTTTATAGCAATGCCTATGAAATATATGCTAGATATACCAATGGCCACTAAAATAGTAGGTATGCTTCATGGCCTACTTGTCTTTGCATTTATTTACCAAATTTTTGAAGCAAAAAAAGAAGCGGGACTCACATGGAAAGAGATGGGAAAATATACGCTACTTTCACTTATTCCTTTTGGAAGTTTTTACACAGACAAAGAACTTGCTAAAAAACTAACCACTGCGTAGCGTGTGCCTTTAGCAATAAAAACGATAAAAACAAAGTACTTAAAGTTATAACGTAACACTCCAGCTACAAAGGTCAAGGGGTCACCAATGATGGGAACCCATGACAAGAGTAGCATCCATCCACCATACCTATCAAATAATCCTTTAGCATTATCCATCTTTTTTTCTGTTACATGTCCTTTTTTTATCAGATATGCCTCACCTTTACAACCTAGCCAGTAGTTAAATATAGAACCCATAGTATTACCCACCGTTGCAACAATCCATAAAAATATCAAAGGATAATTTTGTGAGATATCATAGACAAATAATGCTTCACTCCCTAATGGAAGTAATGTCGCAGCCAAGAAAGAGACTACAAAGAGTGTAATGTATGTCATTAGAGCTTTTTAAATACCACTTCACCCTCTTCTACCACTCCAACTAAGCCTTGACATGCCTGTGAAGGTAAAGAGATGTATTTTCCTATCACTTTAGACTGGTGGAAATGCCCTTCTATGACTAGGTCTACATCTTTATAATGTTCAAGTATCGATTCCACACGTTTGTCAAAACCTTTAAAAGTGTGACATATCTTTTTTTCTGAGAGTTTTTTTATACGGTGATTGATAATAATTTTTTCAAATGGTCTTAAAAGTGTGAGTGTGATTTTGTTACGTAACACCTTACAATAAAAGTCATAAGCAAAGCCTGTCGTATATTTATCACCATGAGATAGTGCTACTTTTTTACCACCCAGTGAAAACTCTACGGGTTGCTCATCTCTGCTATAGACATTCATATTTGTAAATATATTAGATAGACAGAAGTCATGATTACCTTCAAAATAATATATCTCTATGGTCTTTGAAAGTGTTTGGAGTAAATCTATGACTTCTTTGGAAAAAGTTTGTATATGGTCGTTATGCCCAAAGAGTAAATCAAAGTTGTCACCCATCAAAAAGAGTTGCTGGGTAAGTATCTCTTTATTGTTTATCTTTTGAAGCAGTTGGCGAAAATCATCTCCATGATGAGGGTAATGGGAGTCTGCTATGAAGATGGCATTTTCTTGTATCTGTATCATTAACTAGCCTCTTTTGTAGGGTGTTGTGCCCTCACAACACCAAATAATTATATAACTCTAAAAGGTGTTGTAATGGGACAACACCTATACCTATAAGTTACGGCATGTAAGGAATCACTGGCAATCCCATCCCCTCATCATACCCACACATGAGGTTCGCCGCAGCCAATGCCTGAGATGATGCACCTCGTAGCAAATTATCTATGGCAGAAGAGACAAACAACGCATTGCCTTTTCTTTTTGCATAGATGTCACAAAAGTGCGTACCCGCCGTACTTTTGATGTCTACTGGTGTTTCACGTATACGTATAAATGGGTCATCTTTGTAGTGTTCTTTTAGTATGGCTAGTGGGTCAATGTCCTCTTTGAGTGTTCCATAGACAGATACAAGTTCACCACGTGTCACAGGTATGAGATGTGGTACAAAGTTTACATTGAGCTTTACTCCGTGAATCTTCTCAATCTTCTCTGTAATCTCAGGCTGATGACGGTGATCCATCGCTTTATAGGCAAAGATATTTTCATTCATATTTACAAAGTGTGAATCTTCAGAGAGCTTTTTACCCGCACCTGTAAGTCCTGACTTCGCATCTACAAAAAGAGGTGCATTTATATCTAAATATGGGACAAAAGGTAATATACCCAGTAACGTGGCAGTTGGATAACACCCAGGTCCTGCTGCTAGCTTCGTCTTCTTTAATGCTTCACGATAGTACTCTACTAGAGCATACACAGACGCATCTAAATTCTCTTTATCTTCATGAGGACAATAGTTTTCTTCATAAGTATCTAGTTCCAGACGATAATCAGCAGAGAGGTCTACTACTTTGACACCCCGATCAAGTAATTCTTTTGCAAACCCCATAGAAGCTTTATGAGGAAGTGCCAGAAAGACAAGTTCACAACGCTCAGCCACTATATTGACATCTGCTTTTTTTACAGGAAGGCTTATCACATCTACAAGTGAAGGATGTAACTCCTCTACACTTATATCACCTTGCGTAGTGGCTAGATAGGTTAGTTTAAATCCATTATGCGTGATTAGCATTTTTACCAGTTCTAAGCCAGTGTATCCACTCGCACCAACTATACCTACATTTATCATGCTATCTCACTTTAATCTAAATTTATTTCAACATACGATATTTTTTCAATATCATACATTTTTGTACCTGCTGGTAATGTAATACTCACTTCATCACCCTCTTCTCTCCCTAAAAGTGCCTTTGCCATCGGAGACTGAATAGAGATAAGCCCTTGACTAGGGTTTGACTCTTGACCACCTACTATCGCATAGGTTAGTTCTTCATCTGACTCTTGATCTATAAGCTCTACTGTCGAACCAAAACTTACACGGTCATGCCCTAAAGTTGAGGGGTCAACAACCTGTGCCCTACCTACAATGTCTGTAAGTTCTGCAATACGTGCTTCCATAAGTCCTTGTTCATCTTTGGCTGCATGATACTCCGCATTTTCTTTTAAATCACCTTGTGCTCTTGCTTCATCTATGATGGCTGCTATGTTTCCTCGTTCATGTGTTTTAAGTTGTTCTAATTCTTCTGATAATTTTTTATATGTTATTTCTAACATCGGCTCTTTTTGCACGTTTTATCCTTGTTTAGTTATTCATTATAGGTATTATAGCAAATTAGTTATAATAGCAATTATAAATTTAAAATTAAAGAATTTCAATGAAACATATTTTAGTCACTAATGACGATGGCTTTGACTCCAAAGGGCTTTTGGCTCTTGTTGACGCTCTTAAACCTTTAGGACATGTCACTGTCGTAGCACCTACTACTGAAAAATCTGCTTGTGGACATTCACTCACCCTCACTCGCCCACTTTCTTTTGTAGAAATACAACCAGACTTCTACAAACTTGATGATGGTACACCCACAGACTGTGTGTTTCTAGCCCTAAACAAGATTTATGACAAAGATAACAAGCCGGATATTGTCATCTCAGGCATTAACATAGGTGCGAACATGGGAGAGGACATCACCTACTCGGGTACGGCATCGGCTGCCATGGAAGCGGTACTACAAGACATCCCTGCCATAGCTATCAGCCAAGTATATAACAACGGTGGAGAGACCATAAAAACCCTTGGATATGACTTAGCTAAGGAAAGCATAGCAACCCTAGTAAAGAAAATATTTGACGGTAATTTTCCTTTGCCTGAACGTAAGTTTCTCAATGTAAATATACCTCCCATGGCCTCTGACGAGTGCAAAGGTTTTAAAGTCACACGTGCAGGAAACAAAAAGTACGGCTTTCATGCAGAAGTACATCACAATCCCAGAGGAAAAGAATACTACTGGATAGGGCTCCCCAGACTAGAGTGGCTAGAGACAAAGGGACATACTACTGACTTTGAAGCTGTGAGTGACGGCTATGTCTCAGTCACTCCTGTTCATCTCGATATGACTTCACATGATGACATTAAATCTTTAAGTGAATGGTTCTAATGAGATATGAACGTTGTCGTATGCTCTTTGGAGATGAAGACTTTGCAAAACTTCAAAAAGCCAAAATACTCATATTAGGTGTAGGTGGTGTAGGTTCTTATGCGCTTGACTGCCTTTATCGGTCAGGAGTGAGTGACATCACTATACTGGACTTTGACGTTTACGACGAGACCAACCAAAACAGACAGATAGGCTCTGAGGCTGTGGGGATGGTCAAAGTAGATAGACTTAAAGAGCTCTACCCTAGTGTTAAGACCATCAATCAGCGCATGGACATGTCATGGGTAGAAAGCTTTGATTTTTCCCCCTTTGACATCGTGATAGACGCAGCTGATAGCACTAGAGTCAAAATAGAAATTGCGAAGAAGTGTTACAAAAAACTCATCATGGCTTTAGGCTCTGCTAAACGCTATGATGCATCTAAGATAGAAGTAGCCTCCATCTGGAAAACACATGGTGATGCCCTAGCTCGTAAAATACGTAATGAATTAAAAAAAGTAAAGTTCGATAGAAATTTTACAGTAGTATTCTCTCCGGAAGTTGATAAATGTAAAGAAAAGGGTTCGTGTGTTGCTGTAACGGGTGCTGTGGGATTAACTGTGTGTTCAGAAGTGATAAAACGAATTTTAAAAACTTAAACCAAGAGGTTTAAGTTTTTGTTTTTACTTTTTAAGTAAATCTCTAATTTCTCCAAGTAAAACTTCATCTGCAGGTGTTGCAGGTGCTTCTTCTGGCTCGGCTGCTTTAAGTTTATTATAGGCTTTTATCATCATAAACAATACAAAACCAAGTATGATAAATGATATAGTGTCTTGTACAAATTGCCCATATTTAATCGCTGGAGCACCAGCTTTATCTAAGGCTTCCATAGTAGCATATTCTTTATCACCCAAGTTAACAAATAATTGTGAAAAATCTACACCACCCATAAGCATACCTACTGGTGGCATAATGACGTTATCTACAAATGATTTAATCACAGTACCAAAAGCACCACCAAATATAAAACCTACCGCCATATCTACCATGTTTCCACCGATGAGAAACTTTTTAAACTCTTCTAACATTCTTTTTCCTTTTTAATTAAATTACCAGATGATTGTAATCAAAAACGTTAAAAATCTAGCTTAACTTTCTATTTCTAGCTGCAAGCACGGTAAGGACAAAAAGACTAGCTACAGCATAATACACCCACATAGGGATAGGTACAGGATCACCTGCTGCGTAAGAGTGTAGTCCTGAGAGATAATAATTTACTCCAAAATATGTCATAATTACCGAAAAATATGCCCATGTTGTAGCCATGTTAAACACAAAATTAGACTTTAATGAAGGTACAAATCTTAAATGCAACACTGTTGCATACACTAAGATAGTCACTGCTGCCCAAGTCTCTTTTGCATCCCAACCCCAGTAACGTCCCCAGGATTCATTTGCCCATACACCACCAAGGAAATTCCCTATAGTGAAGATGAAAATTCCAATGATAAGTGACATTTCAGAAAGGTTTGTCAATTCTTTTATAGCACGGTCTATGTTTTCATGTCCTTCTTTACCTCTCATGACATAAAGAATCAATACTAAAAAGGATAAGATAAATCCAAGTCCAAAGAATCCATCACCAGAGATGATGGTTGCAACATGTATCATAAGCCAGTACGAGTTAAGTACGGGCACCAACGTGGTAATCTCAGGATTAATGAAATTCATGTGAGCCACACCCATAGTGATACCCGCGAGGATAGCCGTACCAGCCAAGGCAAAAGGTGAACGTCTTGCAAGTAATATGCCTGCAAGTACAGTTGACGCTGCGATGACTACTATGGATTCATAGGCATTGGACCAAGGAGCATGCCCTGCAACATACCATCTAAGTACAAGTCCTATGATATGTAAAGCAAAGCCTATAAGTAGTATCGCCCATGCACCTTGCATGATTCGTTTCATAGGGAAATTTGGTTTTAACACATTGATAAATGCAAAGACCAAAAGTATGAGTCCCATAAATAAATACAAAGGCACTAGTTTAGAAAAGAGACCCAGTTTGTTATACCAAATCTCCATCGCTACATGACTTTGGCTTGGAAGTACCTCTGAGCCATATTTTTTCTGTATCTTATGTAACCCTTTTAAGGCAAGGTTGGCATCAGCCCAATTACCTGTACTTAAACCTTTTTCTACCATTTGAAAGTAAGCAGAAATACTTATTTTAACTTCTGATGCCTCTTCTTTTGGAAAAGTTTTAAGGGCATCCATAGGAGCCATCCATTTATTGTTTACATCATTTGGTTTAGGATATATACGTAAAATAGAACCTTGATATGCCATGAAAGCTACATTCACTCGTTCATCTACTTTTAGAAGTTCTTTATCGTATTTGGACTGTTCTAATGGCTTTTTACGCCCAGATTCTACAATGGCATCATAGATTTTATAGCTACTTTCTTTTGTAAAGAAGTCTGAAAACTTGGCAAATTTTGTCTCTTTAGGCAGTCCTATATCAAGAGCAATCTTCTCATGCCCAATTTTAATCATCTCCACTTCTTGGTATTTGGCAGGATTTGTAATCATACCCAATAACACTTGATTTGGGTTAAGCCCAAGTACGGATGTTCTGCCTGTAATCTTAGATATCATCTCATGAGCCATAGTATCCATAGGTTTCATACGACCTCTAGGGTCTTGCACTGCTAACTTTCCAAAGTTTTTTGCATGCTCCACATCATAATTTTCTATAATTTTTGTCAGTTCTGCACTTGCTGTAGGCGTTGCTGCTTGTAAATTATTTGGCATACTGGAAAGCAATGCTATGAACATTACAGACACTGCGGCACTTTGAAGTTTTCTTGTCTTTTTCAATAACTTTACAAAACGTCCACTTGGAGCAAAGAGCGACCATAACATCCCAAGAGTCATTAAGATGTATCCTATATACGTTGGCCAAGTACCAGGGTCATGGTTCACTGAAAGCACTGTACCTTTTTCATCTGGGTCATACGAAGACTGGAAAAAACGATAGTTTCTATGGTCGAGTACATGGTTCATAAATATTTTATAGGGCATGTTTATATCTTCTTCTTTGTCGATGAGCACTACATCTGAAGAGTACGCTGCAGGAGTCATAGAACCAGGGTATCGGTCCATAGTGAACTTTTCAAGCTTTATAGAAAAAGGTACATCTATGATTTTTGCGCCCAAACGCATATTGATATCTACTCCACCTAGTGTAAACTTTTCTAACCCACCTGTTCTACCGCTAAAAGGTTTAAAGTCAATGATTTTACTTTCATCACCCACAGATACTTTTAACTTAATAAACTCTGGCATACTTGATTGTGTTTTATAGCTATTTGAAAATATTTTTAAACGTGATTTTTCATGGATATCTTTAAGTACCACTGCATTTGGACCAAACTGAAACAACATACGTTTAGTCAATGCTGCCTTACCATCTTTTATTTCGCCAGGTTCTTTGGTGTCCATATTGAGTGTTTTTATTTTAAATGGAAAATCAAAATTCAAAGCCCCTACTTCACCTTTTATGAGAAACACTGGTTTGTCTTTTAGCTCTTTTGTAGGTTCATACGCGATATAAAATGAACCAAAGTCTTTTGTGTCTCCTTTAGAGAAATAATGTACTTTACCTTGTCCTCCTGCTGAGACTTTCATCTCTAGCATCGTTTTACCCTTAGGGTCAGGAACAATCTTCTCTTCTACAGTAGGTAGATACTCTAAAAGTTCTATCTCCACTTGTGCATTTTTAAGTGTGAGTGTCTCATTCATGCTATTTTTTGACATACTTGAAAGAAAGAGAATTTTTTCAAACTCATTTTGTGTTTCGCCATCACTCACGACAACCTGAAGTACTTTTTCTGCCGAGACCATTGTATTACTAGTCTCACCTTCACGAATGTGCATAATACCCTCATATCCGATATAACGTGTCAGTGCCGCACCAATAGCAATAATGAGAAATGAAAAGTGAAAAAGTGCCACAGCTGGCTTAGACTTGTATGTTTTGTTTTTAAATATATGATACACAACAATAGCAGTAAAATACGCTAGAAAAACTTCAAACCATCTTGTTTTATAGACTAAAGCTTGAGCTGTTTGAGTCCCATAGTCATTTTCTATAAATGTAGCTCCACCAGCTATTACAGCAAACAAAAACAGCATTAACACTGCCATTTTCATAGAAAATATGTATTTCATTCAAAATCCTTGAGAATTTAATTTAGTGATTGTATCTAATATTTGTTAACCTATTGTTAATTTAAATCAATAAAAAGTTATACGCTACAAAGTGTTATTTTATCTTAAGCATGTGTTACTATTTGTGTAATTACAATCATATGTTATCAAAAAAATAAATGAATAACTATAAATATATTCAATAATTATGTTAAAGTATTTGAAGATTAATACTAATCTAAAACATACACATAGGAGAAATTATGGCAGAACTTTTCACAGACAAATGGATAAACGACTTAAAAGATGCATGGAATAACGAACCTGAGGTATCAGATGCCCTAGCAAAAATAGATTTTTGCTCAACCATCACATGTGGCTACAAAAATGAAGATACACCAAGATGTGTATTTGTTGTAGAAAATGGTGTGGCAACACGTGCAGGACTTTATGATGGAGAAACGCCTGACTGGGACATGAGAGCAGATGAAAAAAACTGGGCTAAATGGACCCAAACACCCCTAAATATGGCAACCATGGGTGTTGCCTTTACTATGGGGAAACTCAAGTTTAAGACGGGTGACTTTAAAGCGATGATAAAAAACCCATCTATGGCAGTGCCATTTGTTAAAAGTTTTGGGCTTATGTGTGACATTTCAAAGTAAAACAAATCTCTAAATCTTCTTTCCTTCTAAGGGAAAGATAGATTTACAACTCTTCAACTAACCTAAATCCTATAAAATAATTCTTCCCACCAGAGCCAAGATTAATCCGTGAAGTACAGCTACATTTGTCCATACCTGCATTATATGACCCACCTCTAAGTACCCTACCTTTTTCACTAGCGATACCATAAGCAGAACCATCGATAGGAGTATCAGTGTAATCTTCTGCATATCTATCTAAACACCACTCCCAAACATTACCATGCATATCATAGAGTCCCCAGTCATTAGATTTCTTAGTCCCCACATCATGGGTAACGCCCTCTGCATTTTTTGCATACCAAGCATACTCCCCTAACAAACCTTCATCATCACCAAAGCAGAACTGAGCCTCTGAGTCAGCACGACAAGCATACTCCCACTCAGCTTCTGTAGGTAGTCTGTACTTTTTGCCCTCACGCTTACTTTTCCATGTAGTATAGGCATGGGCATCTGTCCAACGCACCCGACGTACAGGTACATCAAAACCCAAATGTTCATGACGTTCTTCTGGCACTATTGCACCTGTAGCTTGCGCATAGAGCATATAGTCCTCAACAGTTACTAAATATTTAGACATTGCTATGTCATAGTCTATCACCACAACATGTGCTGGTTTTTCTTTTTGTAGGGCATCTATATTATCTGTACCCATTACAAATTTCCCACGTGGTAGTTTTATGAAGTTGTCATTCATCATTTCAACTCCCCCCAACTATCCCCAACACTCACTGAACACTCCAAAGGCACATCAAGTTCTAAGACATTAGACATCGTATGTACAAATCGTTTACTTATCTCTTCTACTTTTTCAACTTTCACTTCAAAGATGAGTTCATCGTGAATTTGTAGGAGCATAAAGGCATCTAGCTCTTCTTCGCGTATCATAGTGTCTATCTGATTCATAGAGAGCTTTATGAGATCCGCTGCACTTCCTTGAAATACGGTATTTACAGACTCACGCATAAAGGCAGCCTTTTGCATGCCATTGGCAGATTCATAGTCAAAAATACGTCTACGTTTAAGTATCGTCTCAACATAGCCATCTATTTTCACACGTTCTTGTATGCCTTCTAAGAAATTCTTCACTGTAGGAAATGAGGCAAAATAGTTGGTGATAATCTCTTTGGCTTCACTCGTACTGATGCCTAACTCTTCAGAGAGTTTCTTCGGACCCATACCATAAAGGAGTCCGAAGTTAACGGATTTTGCAAAACTTCTTTTCTCTTTTGCCTCTTCTTCTCCAAAGAGTACGATAGAAGTAGCCAAGTGAATATCAACACCATTTTTAAATGCTTCTAATAGTGCAGCATCTTGTGAGAAGTGTGCTAGTAAACGTAATTCTATTTGAGAGTAGTCAATAGACACTAATTTATACCCTTCTTTAGCCACAAACGCTTCACGTACAGAACGTCCCAAAACTGAACGTACAGGGATGTTTTGAAGGTTAGGATCACGCGAACTTAAACGCCCTGTAGCCGTTCCTGTCTGCCCAAAACTTGTATAAATACGAGAGTGCTCATCTGCATTTGCAAGTTTTAAAAGTGGTTCAACATAGGTAGAGAGTATCTTTTGGTACTCACGATACTCTAAAATTTTAGGGATGATGTCATGTTCATGAAGCAACGAGGACAATACTGCTTCATTAGTACTGTACCCTGTTTTCGTTTTCTTGCCACCTTTAAGGCCCAAATGTTGGAACAACACGTCCCCTAGTTGTTTAGGAGACTTAATATTAAACTCTGAATTGGCAAGAGTATGAATATCTTTAGTAAGTAGCAGTAAATCTTCACTCAATGTTTTTTGTAGTGACTCTAACTTAGAAGGGTTTATCTTAATCCCTAAACGCTCCATACGTAACAATACATTCATAAAAGGGTATTCTACATTTTTTGCCTCTTTAAGTAAATGTGTTAAAGATGATAATTCCATCTTTTTCTTTATAGCTCCATGAAGCATAAATGTCATCCATGCATCTTCTGCTGCATAAAAGGTGGCATCGTTTATAGCAACTGAGGAAAAGTCTTCGCCTTTTTTCACCATCTCTTTAAACGGTTTCATCTCATACTTAAAGTACTGTTTCGCCAGTGTATCTAGCCCTATTTTAGATCCAGGATTTGAGAGCCATGCCATAATCATGGTATCAGCATAGGGGATAACTGGACTTATATTATATTGATTTGAAAGCAAAGAAAAGTCAAACTTTAGATTTTGTCCTACGACATTAAATGTCATCAGTTTTTTTAATACTTCTATGGCATCATCTATACTTACTTGCTGTTCCACACCCAAATAGCTATGTCCTACAGGTACATAATACCCTTTATCTCGCTCAAGACAAAAAGAGAAACCAACCATCTTAGCTACTTTCGTGTCGAGACCAGTAGTCTCTGTATCGAATGCCACTATGGCATCTTTGTCTATACTATCTATAACACTATTTAGCTTTTCCTTGCTATCAAGGGTAATAGCCTCAAAGCTTAACGTAGGTCTTTTGGGTTCCACATATTCACGCTCACAATCAGCATCCATTCCAACTTTTGCTTTACGTATGGCTTGTTTCATTTCATACTGTTCAAACTCTTCTAGTAAACAAGAAAGGTAGTTTTTGTCTTCAAAGACAAAAGACTCTACATCCATATCTTTAAACACTTCATCTGTCATACGAACAAGTTCTCGTGAGAGAAATGCCATCTCTTTACCCTCTAAGAGAAGTGTTTGTATACGTGGTGTACCTGCATTTTCAATATCAGAATAAATAGCTTCAAGGGTATGGTATTTATTTATCAGTTTTGAAGCACCAACTTTTCCTATGCCTTTTACTCCTGGTACATTGTCTGAACTATCCCCAATAACTGCCTGAAAATTAATAAAGTCTTTAGGATGTACCCCAAACTTAGCGATACACGCCTCTTCATCCACCTCTTGCTTTTTTATAGCATCATACATCACAACTTCACCATCATCTATGAGCTGATACAAATCCTTATCATGAGAGACAATACGTACTTTTAAGTTCTTCTGCCTAGCAAACTTTGTCACGGTAGCGATAATATCATCTGCCTCATACCCTTCACGCGTAAGATTAGGAAAACCCATCTGTTCTATCCATTCAATAGCCACGGGAAGTTGCTTTTTGAGGTCATCAGGTGCTTCATCACGGTTGTCTTTATAGGCTGGAAACATTTCATTACGAAAAGTTTTACCTTTTGCATCGAGTGCAAAGACCAAATAATCTGTACTGTGGTCACGTCGCAAAGTATCGACAAGATTTACAAAACCAGTCAATAATCCTGTAGGAAAGCCATCTGAATTTCGTAAGGGAGGAAGAGCAAAGTATGAGCGAAAGAAAAAGCCGAAGGTGTCTATGATAGTTATCGTTTTCATCATGATATTTCCTCTAGTTCTTTAACCAAATACTCCCCTGTATAAGAACCCGTCTTTTTATAATCTTTAGCAAGTTTTTCAGGACTACCCGTAGCAATGATAAGTCCTCCCTTATTTCCACCTTCTGGTCCCATATCTATAATATAATCAGCATTTTTTACCATGTCTAGATTATGTTCTATCACCACAACAGAGTTACCAAGTTCCACCAAATGATGTAATACACCTGTCAGTCTATCTACATCTGCAAAATGTAGCCCTGTAGTAGGTTCATCTAATATATAAAGTGTTTGTCCTGTATCTTTTCGGCTAAGCTCTTTAGAAAGCTTAATACGTTGTGCTTCACCACCAGAGAGTGTCGTAGCATTCTGTCCTAAGGTAATATAGTCAAGTCCTACATCCGTGAGTGTCTTTAACTTTACTGCTATCATAGGAATGGCTTTGAAAAACTCTAGTGCTTCAGCTACGGACATAGCCAAGACATCTGATATAGACTTACCTTTATAGAGTACTTCTCTTGTTTGTGCATTATACCGTGTACCCTCACACACATCACACTCTACCAATACATCTGGTAAAAAATGCATCTCTATTTTTAACTGACCATCTCCCTGACATGTCTCACATCGTCCACCTTTCACATTAAAAGAAAAACGTCCAATCTTATAACCGCGAAGTTCAGCTTCTTTTGTCTGTGCGAAAAGTTTACGAATTTCATCCATAATACCTGTATAGGTTGCTGGGTTGGAACGTGGTGTTCGTCCTATAGGACTTTGGTCTAGGTAGATGACCTTATCTACTTTATCAAGCCCCGTGATTTCCACACCTTCTACTTTATTGACTTTTTTTGCACGATTAAGTAACTCACGTGCCACTGGCAATAAAGTCTGAAGTATCAAAGAACTTTTACCCGAACCACTGACCCCCGTTACACACACAAAATTTTGCAGTGGTATTTTTGTATCAAGATTTTTAATATTATTAAGTGTGACATTTTTTATCTCTATCCACTCTTTTTGAGGATTATCGTGAGAATATGAAACATCTTTTCTCCCATACATATAGTCTGCTGTAAGCGTTTTGGCTTTTTCAAGTTTCTTAGCCTCTCCAGCAAACACAACTTCTCCACCATAAGCACCAGCCCCAGGACCAATATCTATGATGTAATCAGCCGCAAGTATCGTCTCTTTATCATGTTCGACCACAATGACAGAGTTGCCTTTGTCACGTAGTGAATTTAATGTACGGATGAGTTTCCTTGTGTCACGCTCATGTAACCCAATACTCGGTTCATCTAATACATACATCACGCCTGTAAGCCCAGAGCCTATCTGTGATGCAATACGTATACGCTGTGCTTCACCACCTGATATACTACGAGCATCACGGGAGAGTGTAATATACCCAAGTCCGACATCATATAAAAAATAAAGTCTTTCATACAGCTCTTTAAGTATGGATTCTGCTATCAATTTTTGTTGCTCGTTAAGCTTTGAAAAACCCTTTTCATCTGCAAAAAGAGCATACGATTTTTCAATAGGCATATTGATAATATCTGCAATGTTAAACCCATCTATCTTAACAGAAAGTGAACGTGGACGTAGTCTATGTCCATCACATTTATCACACACTTTTTCAGTCATATATTCTGTAAGGTCTTTTTCTTCTTTGAACATATCATGGGCAAACTTCACCACGCCTGGCCATTCACGTTTAAGCTTATGACGTTTCCAAGTAAAGTCTGTTACACCAGCATTTCCATAAAGTATGGCTTTTTGCTGATGGGTTTCTAGCTCTCCATAAGGTATTTTTATATCTATATCATTTTGCTCACAAAATGCATTGAGGAACTTTGTATAGTAGCTTTTATTAAATCCATACATTATCCTTACAGCACCCTTGTCTATGCTCAATTCTGAACTAATCACTTTTTTAAGGTCAATAGCATAGCGTATCCCTAGTCCATCACATGTGGGACATGCTCCCTTTGGAGAATTGAATGAAAAACTTACAGGTTCAAGTGGTTCAAAAGAGAGTTTACAATCAAAACATGCCAAATGCTCAGAGTAATGCATATGCTGTCGAGGGAAATCTACTTCTTCATGGTTAAGTACTTCTATCTCAAGTTCACCATAAGATTCTTTTAGTGCTTTTTCTACATCCTGCCCTATACGATCACGGCTCTCTTCTTTTATAACGACACGGTCTATGACTACTTTTATGGTATGTTTTTTTGTTTTACTTAGTTCTATTTCATCGTCTAATCGTACCATCACACCATCTATCATGGCTCTTATATAACCTTTATGACGAAGTGACTCTAACATATCTACAAAGGTACCCTTCTTTTCTTTCACTAAAGGAGCCATGATGACAAGTTTCGCTCCATCAGGTAAACGTAGTACCTCTTCGATGATATCTGAAGCAGACATAGAAGAGATAGGCTTACCACACTCATGACAGTGTTGTTCACCCACTCTTGCAAAAAGCAGACGTAAATAGTCATAAATTTCTGTTATCGTCCCTACTGTAGAACGTGGATTTTTAGACGTAGTTTTTTGGTCTATTGCTATAGCAGGTGTTAATCCTTCTATCTTATCAACATCAGGTTTACCCACACGTCCTAAGAACTGTCTTGCATAACTTGATAGTGACTCTATGTAGCGTCTTTGACCCTCTGCATAGAGTGTTGAAAAGGCAAGTGTAGATTTACCAGAACCTGAGATACCTGTAACCACTACCAGCTTATTTTTAGGGATACTTATATCGATATTTTTTAAATTATTTTCTCTTGCACCGTACACATGTATCATATCTTGTTTGATTGCCATTAAATTCCCTAATTTTTAGTTTATAATTTTTCTTTTAAATTTTTAGTTCTATCATAGCCAAATGTTTTTTGCTAACATCAAAATAGCAAACACATACAGTGCCATAAGTGCTATTTTATGATTCTTTGATGTCACAACATCTTTTAGCCATATCCCCAGTACCACACCTACCAATGATGCAACAGCAACGTAAAGCCCATTTTCAAAATCTATAGTGCCCGTACTGAGCCTACTTATAAGTCCTGCGATAGATGAAAACACCACAAAAAATAGCCCCACACTCACTGCTTTTTTTATAGGGTAACAAAGCATACCAACAAGTAGTGGCGTTAAAATAATAGACCCACCAATACCCAATGTCATAGCAAAGATACCAGTCAATAAACCTATCAAAAACAGTACTACTTTTGGCAAAGATTTTGTTTGGCAACTATCGTCATAATTTTTAGAGAAAAATAGCCTAAAAAGTGCAAAAAACAATAAACCAAAAAAGAGCCCTTGTAACACTGCATCAGAAACATAACCAGTTACGTATCCACCTATGTACCCACCTATAAATCCACCAGAACCGATGAATAAACCTTCTCCTAAGAGTAGTAAACCTTTTTTGTAGTTTAGGTAAGAGCCAAAAATAGAAGAAAACACCATCTGCATGATAGATATACCAATAGCTGTCTTGATATCGAAGCCTAAGACTAAGAGTATCGGGGTGAGTATCATTCCCCCACCTATGCCAAAAAATCCTGACATCGTTCCTACAAAGATACCAACAAGTATAAGTTCCATAACCATTCTAGACTCCAAAAATTAACTTGAAAGTATATCATTATTCTATTTCATATTATATGTAATGTCCATTATTATAAGTTCTAGTAAAAATATAATTACAATACATTATGTTTAAATTAATCTAAAGTAATATATAATACATTTGTACATTAACTTAAAAAGATACAAAATGAAAAATTTATTAACGACATCCGCGATATTAGCACTACTATTCTCTACAGTGACAATGGCAGAAGAAACACAAACAGAGAATACTACTGAATGGGTAGAAGAAGTAGAGACTGATTTTGGTACAGACTCTTACGATGTTGATGGATGTTTTTGCTAGGACTAGCAGACGTTCTTTAAAGGGTAGGCATAAAACCTACCCTTACTTACATATTACTAACACTTTTACTTAACTGTAAATGTCTCTTTTCTAATAACTCTAAATTTCTTAGCCTCTTTATTTTCTAGCAAATCAAACTTTTTTAATGCTTCGGGTTTTACCAAAAAATAACCAAATTCAGCTGTAATTATATCGCCACTTTTCACATCCCATTTGTATGGATATACTTTTTTACTATTTGCTGGTATTCTAGTATCATGTACTATTTGTGTGGCTAACCATGGTGCAGAGGGTTTACCTTTTGTTCCAATTTTTTTAATAATCTTTCTAGTTTCCA
This sequence comes from Sulfurovum sp., assembly GCA_021647715.1. Taxonomy (GTDB): domain Bacteria; phylum Campylobacterota; class Campylobacteria; order Campylobacterales; family Sulfurovaceae; genus Sulfurovum. Next base: position 21,397 of record JAKIUE010000008.1, on the reverse strand, counting down.
TTTTTGTAATACTTCCACCACTGTTTACACTTACACGAAGTTCCGATGAACGTAGTGGGTGTAGCAATGAGGGGTGTGGTACATCATGATTTACAACTACAGTGAACATGGAATTAGCTTCTTTTGTGCTAATATCTATAGTTACATACTGAGACAAGTGTGTTAAGTCACCATGAAGTCCAGGAAAACCATGGAAAGTATGCTTTTTAGCACTACTCATAGTGGAAGGGGCACCATCTACTTTATGCATATGACACTCTATACAGGATTTTTTAGATGCATTATTATTGATATTTGTTGCACATACTTGAAACTCTTCTTTGTTTGACTTATGCGAGTGACAACCCATACACATTTTTCCATCTTTAAAAATGGCTTTATTTGTTTTTAAACCATGAAATGGAGAAGTGCCAGGGTTTGATTTAGCTGTCATGTATACTTTTTCTTTTAAGGAAATAACATTTTTATTCATGGTAACACCATGTTTGACATCTTCAATACGGTGACAATACGCACAAGCCACTGCTTCGTTTTGTGTTTCATTATTCGAATCAGGTGTAGGTCCATCTTTCCCTACTAATGCACTTAAGTTGTCTGCTGTGGGTGTATGGCAATGACCACAACGATACATATCTTTTTTATTATACTGAGGGTGCTTGTCATAAACTGCTGCATGTATAGGGTCATCAAATATAGTTGCCTTGGCATGTTGAGAAGTTTTATACTCGTTGTAGATAGTCGGATGACAAGAGCTACACTCTTTGTTTTTTGCAAATTGCATATTTGCAAATGCAAAACCAGTTAACATACAATATATAAATAACTTTTTCATTTTTTAATCCTTTATTTAAAACGCGTAGTTTAATATTAAACGCGTATGGTTTTGCGTTTTTTTCACTTTACCATTTTTAGCACCATGAAACTCAGAAGTTCTATTGGCATTAAATAACTTTATTGTTAATTCTGGTAGTGGATTATAGACTATAGCAAAATCTCTTTCAGTCGCATCTGTAGTTGGATTTAGTGTAAATGCAGGTTTTCCTGGTTTTTTCACTTTTAAACTCATATCAGACTGTCCATAGTCAGCATATGAAACCATAAACTTAAGATTTTTAAGTGGTTTATAAACAAGTGTCGCTTTGTAAGCATCAACATCTCCACGGTATTCATTACGAGAGAATATAGAAGAAGTATATCCAGGGTTTGCTCCCCATGCGTTAAGTAATCCACCTTCATCTTTTGTTGTGTAGGCTAGTTTCCCAATGACATTACCCCATTTTAATATAACTTCTGCACCAAACATTGTACCACCATACTTCTTCTCATAAAAAAGATTGTCTATTTGTTGATTCCAAACTTGAGCGGAAAGTTTCATACCAATACCTCCTCCAAAAGGTTTTTTATAAGAAACATCTGCATAAAGGTTGTTTGCTACATCATCTACATAAAAATCCCATACCCTTAAATCAAATCTTCTTATTTTTTTCTCATACCCTAAAACAAATATACCATTTGAATCATTTTTTAAAACTGTATCTGAGATATCATAATACGTACCTCTATGTCTAAATACCTTAGGATTGGTAAACGGTGAAAGAGCCATACCTGCTGTGCCTGTTTTTTCACCTATAAGTCCAAAATCAGCTGCAGCACGTGAACCATATGACATTTTAGTAATGAAGGAAGCAGAAGCATTTCCACCAAATAACTTTGTATCAAATCTTGCATACTCATAAAGGTTAGGAACATGCGTTATTTGTATCTTTGTCATCGGAGATGTAAACTGACTTCTTCCTATCTGTGCTTTAAAGCCTTCACCTTCGTACCTAATGTGAGCACCCCATGCCATACCAGCATCTAACTCACCTGGTTTCTTTACTTCATTAAGAAATTGACCATAAGCTATGGCTGTTTCATCTGTATCTGTAAGTCCCGAATCCATAACCCCGTAAACTTCGACACCAACTTTAAGCCCTTTTATAATTTCTGCTCCATACCCTAAGCCAAAACCTAAAGTACTCCCAGTAACAGGGTCAAACCCATTATCTTCACCATCAAAGATATGATGCATTCTTACATATCCATGAAAACTACCATCATCAACCGTAATAGGCTTTGGTATATATTTATATTTTGCTTTTGTAAATACCGGTGCAATGAGATCTCCCTCTGTTAACGCATTTATATTTTTTTCATCTACACCTTTTGGTGCACCTATATTCCCTCCAGAGATAAGCAACTCTGTTGCTAAAACCATACTCAGCAACCCTATACTTTTCTTTTTCATCTACAGCCTCCTCAATATAATAGTTTTAAATATTATAATAAATAATAAATAATACTTATATGATATCGGTATATTACTTAAATTTAATTTATTATTATCATATTGATATAGTTAATCTAACAATTCCCATAACATAATTTAGATATACTATTTAATTAAAAAAATGAGGAATACATTTATGAATTTGTACAAAAAAATACTAGCTATGCTCAGCATTACTCTACTTATATTTCTCATCTATTTTTCTGTCAAACTTATACAGTTTGGAGAGAGTGCCAAAACATATAAATCTGATTATGCCACCCTTCACTCTGTCCAATATGGTATGTTTAATTCCGACATTTGGACAGCTAAAATTACAGAAATTATAGACAAAAAAATAGAAACCTTTAACCTCAATACCACCAATAGAGAAGAAGTTAAAGGCTATATCCAAACAGTCATAGACACGCTTGTTCTTGAAGCAGAACGTGTAGTAAAAGAGAGAAACCGTGGCAATAGAGGATTCTTTGACTCCATCCTTGGCTCAACAAAACAGATGATTACAGATTCACTCATAGACTTTAGAGATTTACGTAGACGTGTTCCAGAATTCACCGATGCTGTCATGACAGAAGTAGAAAAACCAAAAAACCAAGCACGTGCAAAAAAACTCATTCGACAAAAACTCAAAGCATTTATGGCTGAAAAATTTCAAAGAAACACTGATATGCTTGCATACAATACTGTACTAAAAAAGTATAACGCAACAACACCAGAGACATGCAATACACTCTTAGACAGTAAAATAAAAGAGAACCATACATTAATGAATGGTGCCATGAACATTATACTCTTCTTAGCTGGAGGCATCATACTTCTTGTTCTACTCTCTGGAGTACTTTCAAGCTTTACGCTTTGGATACTCTCTGGAACAACCATCGCTTTGCTTATCTCAGGACTGATGTTACCAATGCTAGACATCGAAGCAAAGATAAACAAACTCACCTTTACCATACTAGACAAACAAGTCATATTTGAAAACCAAATTCTCTTTTTTCAAAGCAAAAGTATCTCAGACTTAGTGAGACTTCTTATGGAGTCTGATGAAACACGTATGATATTTGTAGGTATTTTACTTGTAATGTTTTCCATCATCTTTCCTGTACTAAAACTTATAGCAACAACTATGTACTTTTATAGTAAAAGTATCATAGGAGATAACCCTATTACCCGATTCTTTGCATTAAAATCAACAAAATGGTCTATGGCAGATGTATTTGTGGTTTCTATCTTTATGGCATACTTAGGGCTTGATGGCGTAGTAAGTAATGAGCTAAAACAACTTGAATCTCAAGCCAATCCTATCAATATCATCACAACCAATGGCACACACTTGGAAGTAGGTTTCTTTTTATTTTTAGGCTTTGTACTCACAAGTTTTGTACTCTCTCTTATGGTTGAATACAAGCATAAGAGAGACTAAATATACATAAACTGTGAGAGGAAGATAATAGTAAGTACAAAAGTAAATGGTAATACATGGCTTTTAAAAACCAAAGGTTGAACACCTACATAAACTTGCAAGAATCCTCTAACTCCTAACCAAATACCTAAAAATGCTTTAAGTGCTAAGAGTATTTGAAAACGGCTCATCCCCTCTTCATCTATGACACCAAAGACTTGTGTGATAAGATATAACCCAGTAATCACCGCAACTAAAAGGCTAGGAGGCACCACCTTTCTTACAACCTTCATAAAAGATTCACGTATCTTCTTATGCTCATCTTCACTATAGGATTTTTTTATATGCACAAGAAACAAGTTATCCACAATAAGAAAACCACCATAGATAAAAGCTGCAAAAAGATGAATAGTCTTAATCAAGATAAAGGTCATAATACTTCCTAAAATTTTAAACGATTATAATCAATTTTAGATACAGGCATTTTGATTTATGTCAAGCTTCCTTCACTAAGTAGTACCTATAAAATTTTGAGAAAAAAATGATTCGATTACATCTCTCATTTGTTTAGGGTCTTCAATGGTATTTACTTCATTTCTAAAAAGTGATGCACCACTATACCCTGCTTTAGAATAAGAGTGTAAATTTTTTCTAAAAATAATCGCACCATAACTATCATAATGTTCTATCATTTGATCAAAATGTTCTAAAACTACCTCTTTTATAAGCTCAGGAGTAGCCTCATCCATACCCTCTTTGATTTGCCTAAATATCCATGGCTTACCCACAGCCGCTCGTCCTATCATCACACCTTCGGCTCCAGTGTATTCTTGTACCCATTTTGCTTTTTGAGGGCTATCTATATCGCCATTAGCAAACATAGGAATACGTACATGCTGCTTAATCTCAGCCAGTGCATCATAATCAACTGCTGCTTTGTACCGCCCTGCTCTAGTACGACCATGCACTGCAATATAATCTGCCCCTGCCTCTTCGCAGAGCTTTGCTATGTCCACATGATTTTTCTCATTAAAACCTAAACGAAACTTGACTGAAGTATATTCTTTATTTGAGTATTTCTTGATAGTTTCAATAACTTTTGCCATCTGCGGTAAGTCCGTAAGTAAAGAAGAGCCTTGAAGATTATTGACAACCTTTGGTGCAGGACAACCACAGTTTAAGTCTATACCCGTTACATCTTCACGCTCATTAATGATTTCTACAGCACGTTTGATAACTTCGAGGTCAGAGCCTGCAATCTGTATACTATAAGGGTTTTCTATGGGTGAACGCTCTAACATTCTATGTGTTTTTTTAGAGTTATGTATCAAGGCATTTGAAGATATCATTTCAGAAATAGTAAGGTCAACCCCAAATTTTTTGACCACAGAACGAAAAGGAAGATCAGTAAAGCCCGCCAAAGGGGCTAATGCATAAAGAGGTTTAGAGAAGTCAAGTGAAGGCATTTTAAAGTCCTAAACAATACAACTACACACATCATATAAGAGCTTATGTTGTCTTACAAATGACATTATTTAGCTAAATATTTTGCATCATTACATACATGGTCTATATCTATGATATCTCTCATTCTATATTTACTGTTTTGACGTTTAAGCTTATAAAATGCTCTGAATTTTATAAATTCATTAGGCTCGTGTTCTTCTAAGTAAGAAGATACCTGATCTAATAGCTCATACTCAAAAAGAAGATAAAGATACGCATTTTGTGCTTTAGGGTTTTCTTTTTGGTAGGTTCTAAAAAGTGCCAAGTTCTCATCAGGTTTAAAGTATTTTTTAGTCACTTGAGCAATTTTTATAAAATCTGCACAAGAAAACTTAAGTGCCTCTACAAAATCATTTAAAATTTCTTTTGTTAATCCAATATCATCTTCACTATTTACACGATCTAACATCAAGAAAAAGCTTTCAACATCAAACACCTTTGCATATTTACGTGCACTTTCAAAATCTTCTTTTTGGGCAAATAGCGTCAATGCCTCTTTTTGTACAGGCAGTGAATAGTCAGATGATGCCTTCATCACATCTTCTACAAACTTATCACCTTCAGTAAGTTGATTTAACCTATTTTGTATTAAAATAGGATTACCTTCATTAAAGACTTTATGCATCTTCTCATCTTTAAGGTCAATATATTCACCATTTTTAATCTTTTGAATAATATTCACAACCTTTGCTAGACGAGGCGTAAGTCCTTCTATATTATCAGACATATTTAAAGATGCTTTACTTAACAATACTGCTCTATTTTTTATATTTTCTATCGCATATTTTTGCTCTTTTGGTTCATTAACCAAAGACCAGTAAAGTGCATCTTCAAGTGTATCTGTGTCTCTTTCCCACTTTTTAAGTTTAAAGTAATTTCGTACTCCATAAAAAAGCATATGTCCTATTGTAAATAAAAACAAAAGTAACATAGGTAAAACTACCCAAACAGCAATAGGGAAATTAAAATTAACACCCATTAACTCTATAATAAAATTATCTGGTGTAATTGTATAGGTAAATGCTCCTACCATTGCCATAAGTGCAAGCCCTGCAAAAATATATAGACCTAATCTCATAAAATATCCTTTATAGTTGTAATAATACTATTGACTAAAATTACTTCATTTCTTTTTCAGTAATTTCACGACAAGTGATACAATATCGTGCAAAGTTCTTCACTTCTAAACGTGGCTTACCTATAGGTTCTTCACACATTTCACACGTACCATAAGTACCTTCTCTAATTTTATCTAAAGCAAGTTCAAGTTCGTTTAATTCTTTACGTTGTTGTATCAAAATAGCATTGTCCACAATAGCTTCTGCTGAGACTGAAGCATGATCCCCTTCATCTTTGAGTTCTTGTCCCCTCATTTGTTCTAATTCCATAGATGTACCTCTAAGGTTTTTTTCTATTTGTACTCTTCTGTCTAATAATTTATTTTGAAAATCTTCTAGTTCGATTTTTGTTAACATTGTATATATTTTCCTAATTATTTATTTATGATATGGATGGTTATGATTAATAGCTAAACCCCTAAAGATTTGTTCTAACAAAACCACTTTCACTAATTTATGTGAAAGCGTTATTTTACCAAATGATACAGCATTATTACATTTAGCCAAAAAACTGCTCTCAAAGCCGTAAGCACCGCCAATAAAAAGATTTACCTGCATGCAATTCTTAAGTAATTTTGCAAAATCGTGACTATCAACCTCATTTGATGAAGGGTCTAAAGCGATATTAATGCCATTTTTCATATACTTTTCCAAGGCTTTTGTGTAGGAGATTTGTGCAGCCTGAGGTGAAATCTCTTGTGCCTTTGCTATCTCTTTGCTAAATACTTCAATCACTTCTACTTTAGCAAATGGTTTTGATATTTTTTTATAATGCTCAATAAGTCCATGGTATAAATCATGTTTAGCTTTTTTATCAATAATGATAACATTAATCTTCATCTAACTTTTCTTTTATCTTCACTGCCAATTGATGTACTGCCATAGCATAATAAGCACTATGATTGTATCGGGTAATTACACGAAAATTTCTCGCCCCATACCAAAGTTCATCATAACTTTTTCTATTCAGTTTAATAAGCCTTATATTCCCAGTATAATCCCATTTTTGCTTAGGAGTAATACCTTTAAGTACACGTCGGTTATATGTTTTCGTATACCCTGTTTCAAGCCTATTAAATCTATTGCCTTTATAGTTTACTCTTGTTGCTACTGGCTCACCAGACTTCCAACCATTTTTTACAAAATAGTTAGCAACAGACGCTATTGAATCACCTGCTTTATGTAAAGTAATATAACCATCACCATTATAATCTACACCATACGCTTCGTAATTACTAGGCATAAACTGTCCTAAGCCTATGGCTCCTGCATAGGAACCTTTTACATATTTAGGGTTAAATTTTTCAGTTTTAATTAAATGTATAAATTTTTTAAGTTGATTTTTAAAAAACTTATTTCTTCTATTTTTCTCAAATGCAAGTGTCACTAAGTTATCAAACACAAGATATTTTCCAACATTCCCACCATAAACAGTTTCAATCCCAATGATAGCTGCCAAATACTCTTTAGGTACACCATATTTTTTTTCTACATTTTCAAAGATAGTTTTATGTTTTTCTAGAAATTCAATCCCCTGCTTTACTCTAAGAGGATTCACTTTATATCTTTTGTATCTATCCCAATCACCATATTTAGGATACAATCGCTTCAGCCTGGCTATTTGCTTAGGTGTACGCTTCTTTATTTTCCTAGGTCTAAATGCACGCAATGGCGCTTTGTATTCCTCTACCGATGAAAAAAGCGTTTCTAGATATTCTCTATCCATTGTATACTCTTTCACAAGCATAGAAATAAATGTTTTTACCTCTTTATTTTTCGTATAGTCCTTTGCATGTAACGAAAATACTACAAAAATAAACATAAACACTACTTTCATCATAGACTCCTAAATATTTTTCGACATTGTAACTAAAATACTATTCATAAAAGTGTAAATATATATATTCGTTCACATCAGAGGATTCGATAAGCTATATAAAACTATGCTAAGATATATTTACATTACATTTAAAAAGGATAATAATATGGATTTAATCAAAGTACTAGGCAGTTTAATTGCAAGTGGTGCACTCTCTAAAGGCTCAGGTGGAGATGTTTTAGGAAGTATTATAGGTGGTGCACTTGGTGGGTCTCAAAACCAACAAACGCAAGGTGGCGGTAGTATGGGTGACCTATTAGGTTCACTCATAGGTGCGGGTAATCCCTCATCTGGAAATGGTGCTGGAGGACTTGGTGATTTACTAGGGTCACTTATTGGTGGTGCTTCTACTTCCAGTAGTACAGGAGGAGGTCTTGGTGATTTACTAGGTTCTCTGGTAGGTGGAAGTGCTCCACAGAGCCAATCAACAGGACGAGTACCCACAAGTGCCAGTGACTTAGAAGATTTACTTGGCGTTGGGAAAAGCAATAACGCTGGATTAGGTGGCGCTGGTGGTCTTGGTGGACTTTTAACTGGTGCACTTGCAAAACATGCACAACAAAACAATAAAAACGTTCCTAATGTTCCAGCAGATGACTATAGTTTTTTACCTTTAGAAACAGATAAAAAAGAAGCTGTTGATCATGCAACACTTATTATACGTGCTATGGTAAATGCTGCAAAATCTGATGGAAGTATAGATCAAAGTGAACAAGATAAAGTGCTAGCAAAACTTGGAGATATTACACAAGAAGAAATTGATTTCATTAAAAAAGAATTTGCAGCACCTTTAGACGTAGAAAGTTTTGCTCGTAGCATTCCTAAAGGCATGGAGCAACAAATTTATATGGTTTCACTTATGTCAATAGATTTAGACAAAAATGAAGAAGCACGTTACTTGGCTGAACTTGCAAAAGGTTTAAGTCTTCCAACACAGGTTGCAAACCAAATACACGACAAATTTGGCATCCCTAAAATATTTGCTTAAAAATCCTATGAGAAGAGTCCTCTTCTCATAGCTCTAATTTTTATACTCTCCTCCACTTAATCTTTTTAAAATAAAATAAACTTGTACAACTCACTATAAATCTACTATAATACAATAAAAAATTAACCCTAATGGAGACAACACATGCCAAGTCAAAGAGACATCATACTCAACAACATATTCTACCCCTCAAAAACACCTTCTAAAAAAATCATGATAGTCCTACACGGTAGAGGTGATTCTTCACAAGGTTTTACATGGATACCAGAGTTTTTCAATATCGACGAGATGAACTATCTTCTACTTGATGCACCTTATGAATACTTTGGTGGGAACTCGTGGTATGACTTACCCCCTAACCAACTCATAGGTATAGCCCATTCGTCTAGTATACTTGCAGATATTTTAGATGAACTTTTTGAAGAAGAGTTTGATGCAAGTCAGAGTTTTCTCTTTGGCTTCTCTCAAGGTTCACTACTTACTTTTGAATTTGGTGCCAGATATGAAAAACAACTGGCAGGATATCTGGCTATATCTGGATATATCTACGACCCCGAACTGTTACTCAAAGAGATGAATCCTGATCTCAAAAATGCCAACTGGCTCTGTACACATGGTACAAGCGATGAAGTACTCCCTTACGACACATCTAAAACCCAAGTAGAAACGCTTCAAAATGCAGGATTTAATATAGAGTTTAAAAGTTATGACAAAGCACATACCATTGTAGAAGATGAACTACGCATGATAAAAACATGGGTACAAAATAAACTATAATTTGTAAATATTTTATTTTGACATTTTTTGACATTTTTGTACTATGCTTCGAACTAATAAAATTATTAGGACATCATAATGAATAAAAAAACTTTTCTCAAAATAATTATTGGATCATTTTTCGCAACAAGTATGGTATATGCTTCAGGTGCATTTACACCCCAAGTAAAATCTTATCATACAATGAGTACACAAGAGCTCCAGGAACAAGTCGAAGAACTAAGCCTTAAAGGAACACTTCCCTTTGAAATGGGTGTTGAACTCATGCATAGATGGAGCGAAAATAAAGTTTAAAGTAAACCTAATGCTATTGTAGTAGACTTAGGACATGACTACATTTCCACATTACCTCACAACACTAGACTACCTTCCTTTGAAAAATAGTTTTTTCCCTGCGGAAGTGCCTTCAAATAAACTTATCGTCGTATTGCATGGTAGGGGTGGCAAGTCAGAAGATTTTAGCTGGATACCTGAGACTTTTGATTTTGATGATATGCACTACCTACTACTTGATGCACCCAATACTTATGAAGAAGGTTACTCATGGTGTCATGATTTGCAAAGCATGCAAAATATCTCGAAACTACTCACAAAAACCTTTGACATACTTTATGCAAAAGATTTTGATGCCTCACAAAGTTTCCTTATAGGATTTTCTCAAGGGGCACTGCTTACCTTTGAGTTTGGGGCGAGATATCCAAAAAAAATGGCAGGATATATCGCTATGAGTGGATACCTCTATAACCCAGAACATATACTGAAAGAGACACCTGCTACACTTAAAAATGCTAACTGGCTCTGCACACATGGTACAAAAGACGAAGCTTTAGATTACCATAAAACAAAAGAACAAATAAAGATTCTACAAAAAGGTGGTTTTACCATCACTTTTGAAAGTTTTGATAAAGCCCACGAAATCACTAAAGAAGAAATAACAATGATATACCAGTGGATAAAAAAGTATTCTAACTAACCACAACTCTTTTTTGCGTTATAAGTAGTTTTTCTCTCTTTAGCCAGTCGCAACATCTCTATCTTCTCTTTGTCCGATGAGCTATGCCATGCACGCATATTATCTAAGGTTCTGTAACATCCCATGCACACATCATGCTCATCAAGACAGCATTGCCTTATACAAGGTTTATGTATGTTTGAACTACTGTTTAACAAAGCGAAATCCTGTTGCCACTTTTATAAGTTTACCCTCTTTTAATAGTTTAACCACATTCCTAGAAAAAGTCTCTGGTGTCATGCCAAGTAAAGAGGCTATCTCATACTGCTTTAAATCTAAACTAAGTGCTGGATTTTTTTCATAAAAATGTAATATCTTTTCAATTGCAGAAGAGGCTATGTTAAAATGTATATTTTGCTGTAAAAGTTCTACCTTCTCCAGTAATGATTGAATAAGCGCATAAGAGATACCTGGATGTGTCATAAAAAGTTTCTCAAAAGCTTCTATGTCTATTTTTAAAATTTTACCGTCTGTTTTAAAAGAAGCTGTTGATGGCAGTGGCGTATGCCGAAGCGTTGCAGCTTCTGCTAAAAGTGCATAACCTTTAAAGTACCCAATGACTATCTCATTGCCTTTAGCATCATGCTTAAAGATACTCACAACACCATCTACAAGAATCATCAACGAATCACTCATATCACCTTGTAAAAAAAGCGTACTGTCCTCCGCATACTCATAGATACGAGAAATTTTTTCTAGTTGTTGAAGTTCATTCTCTTTTAACCCAGAGAACATCTTCACTTCACTAAGTATCGTTTTAATCGTTTTATCTTGCATGGGAAACTATAACATGAATACCTATAAACCTTACCTTTTTTTCTTTTACATCAATCTATAATACTTAATATAATACAATAAAATTCTATTAGGAGTACTTATGCATATCAACTATACACTCACAACAAATGAATACCAAGAGGCTGTATACTATCATTACAAATCAGGGAAGCGTCCCTTGGTTATCTCTGTATTTTTAGGACTTGCTACCTTTTTTATACTTGTTGGTACTGACTTTAACAATACACGAGAAGTCATTACCAATATTCTGACTGTTTTCTTTGCGATATCATTTTACCTACTTTTTGTACGTATGCTAACAGCCTACCAAGCAAGAAAAGTCTATGAAAAAAGCCCTATGCTATCGACTGAAGTGACACTAGAGATTTCTAAAAAAGGCATACAATATAAGCAAAACCAAAAGAAGCATCTCTTACGTTGGGATGCTATACCAAAATGGAAACAAAATGACAAGTATTATCTACTCTATACCAATACTTACCAGTTTAATGTCATACCCAAAAGAGTGCTGTCTCAAGAGCAAATGAAAGAACTAGAAAAGTACCTCGAAAGATACCTGTAAAAAATTTAAATCAGTGGTACTGACCACTTTTTATAATACGCAATAACACGCAAAGAGACACCTATAATAAAAATACCCAAAGTAGCATAAAAACCTTCTACTTCAAATGTATGAAGTAGATACATCAAAGCACCTACAAGCAATGCAACCGTACCATAAAACCCTGTTTTAAACACAAAAGGTACTTCGTTGATGATGATATCTCTGGTAATTCCTCCACCCACAGCGGTGATAAAAGAGAGTGCCAACACACCTGTAAAGTTCAGTCCATGCTCCAGGGCAATCATCGCACCAGTAATACTAAAAGAGACCAAACCTATAGAATCAGAGAGAATAAAAAATGCTTTATTTTCGATATCTTGTCGTTTATGAAACTTAAATAATATAAGAAAAAGCATCATAAGACTTACCATAATCGCAGGCATATCATAGCTAAAGGCAAAAGGGGTTTTGTCTACTATCACATCACGGATGATTCCCCCACCAAAAGCGGTGAGAAACACAGCAATAAGCGTACCTAAAAAATCTAATTTACTTCGTACAGCCACGAAAAATCCAGACATGGCAAATGCTATAGTCCCTATATACTCTGCTATTTCAAACATCAAAGATCAATGGCGTATTTTTTAAGTGTTTCCAAATCTATAAGTTCTAACATCTTTATATGTGTTGCATGTATAAATATTTGTGGTGCCATACCATCATGTACTGCTTTTACAAAAGAGTGTCCGCCCAAACACCAACTCTGTCCAGGTTGTACCCCTGCAAAATTATACTGAGGCATTGGGGTAGATAGATCATTGCCTACTTTTTTACTATATTCCAAAAACTCTTTAGTCGCATAGATACACACCGCATGTACAGCTGGGTTATGATCACCCGTATTACATGATCCATCCCTATGGAACCCTGTTAATGGCTTTAAAGAACAAGGTTCCAAAGGTTCCCCCAATACATTAATTGATTCATCCATAATTAATCCTATATATTTTGTCACTATTATAGTATATATAATTATAAATTTTTGTAAGGAAAGTAAGAAGAAAATATTTTAATGATGAAGTTGTGTAAATATAAGGGTGTGGGGTTAACCCCACACAAGAAATAAATAGATTATTTTACTATTTTGCAGATGTGTCTGTTACTGCTTCTACTGCTTTTTCTTTTACTGCATCTACTGCACTTGATGCTGCACCAGAAACTGCTTCTGTTGCTTTATCTTTTGCTGCATCTACAACTTTATCTGCTACTGAAGCATTTGATTCAGTTTTTGGTGCTTCTGCTGCTGCTTTTGGTGCTTCACCGCCAGTGATTTGTGCAGCGATTGCATCGATATCTGCATCAGAAAGTTTAGCTACTTGACCTTTCATAGTTGCTTTCATTGCTCCACCATAAGAACCATCTTTGTATCCTTTAAGTGCAGTTACGATGTCAGCTGATGTCATATCTTTAACGATTTTAGATTTACCAAGTGCTGCTTTTTCAAAGTTAGCCCCGTGACAAGCTACACACGCTGCTGTATCCGCTGCGAATGTTGCTGTTGCTGCGATTGCTACTACCGATAATGTTACTAATGTTTTTTTCATTGTTTCTCCATATATAATTTTAATGAGAGTCATTATATACCCTTAAACTTTAAAAAAAAATAAAATTCAAGTATTATTTATACTTTATGCACAAACCAATCAAAACTACCTATCATAATGAGTATATCCTTCTCATCTCTTAATTCCACATCCACTGTAATACTCGCTCTGCCTTTTTTCTCAAAGCGTGTGATAAAATTCTCTTTCATCTCTTCACCTAGTGTGGCATACGCTGTGAGCGTGGTACTAGCAGGTCTTCTGTAATTGACACTAGAACCACGCAGTAACGCTACTACTTTGCCTTCTAGTTCAGGAAAACTCTTCTGCAAGGTGAGTCCACTTTGTGTCTCTGCTAGGGCAAACTGTGCAGCGGCATGAATGGTTTGCATATGGTTTTGTACCTTGTTTGTGGGTTCTAGTTTTAGACCACCCTCTTCTTCCTTCTCTATACCAATATGTTTGGCAAATGGAATCTGCGTGACGTTCATTATGCCTCTTTCTCACTATAGGCTGTAAGTATACGCCCATTTCTAAAGAGTGTACACGCATGCTCTACCCCATCAAAAACATCTTTTTGAGTCCATCCCATAGTGTAAAGTGCATCCAAATCATTTTGGGTACAAGATTTACTCTCATAAATCACTTTTAGGGCATATTGTGCCAAAGCTTTGTGTTTGTCATCAAAAGGCATGGCATCTATATCTTTTATCGTAGCATCTAGCTGATTTTGTGTATATTCTTTTGTGAGTAAATACTTGGTATTAAACGCTTTACAATAGGCATAGTCTTCTTTAAATGCAATATGCAAACGCACAAACCCAAACCAGTTAGGGTCTATACGAGGATGTTTGGCTATACGCAATATCGCGGTGATAAAGTCTTCTAAATAGTCTGCTTCTATATTGCCCAAGAACTCCATCTGAGGAGGTACTGCACCATAAAAGAGTTTTATTTTTTTATAGAGTTTTTCCAATCTCTCTTTTTGTGATTCATTTTTTTGATACATGAACATGATATTTCCTTTTTTCATATTAGACTATTTAGTCTAGTCATAGTGTAGGAGAAATTATCTTAAACTAGACTGATTAGTCTAATTTATATGTTTTGAGTTCTTTTAATATATAGTTGCTTTGTTTTAGAAATTGTTTAGAAGAAGAGAGACTAGGAGATACAGAGAGTATTCCCCATACAGCATTGAGCATATATGCTGCAAAAGTATCAGTATCTAACGCATCAATGAACTCACCACTGGCTTGTCCGCTTTGTAGTAAAGATGTAATGCCATCTTTCATCTGTGTGGCTTTGGTGCTTAACAGTGCATCGAATTCTTTATCTGTAGCAGATAATTCTACCATGAGCCGATAAAGTGGACAACCATACGTGACTAGCATCTTATTTCTACTCACTGTTAGCAGAGTAAATTTCAGGCTATCATATACAGAGCTACCCTCTTTTACTTCATACTTAAAAAACATATCCATCTTAGGAAAGAGCCGCTCTTGTACCATAGCAAGAACAAGCTCTTTTTTACCCTTAAAGTGATGGTACATAGAGCCTTTAGGTACGCCAGCCTTTTTGAGTATGGCATCTACTGATGTAGCATTGTAACCATGTATGTATACCTCTTCAAAGGTAATGTCTAAGAGTTTTTCTCTGGTGGGTTGTTTTTTCATAGATGTATTATATCGCTTATTCTCTGGATAGTAAATGCACTAAAGCCTTATCAATGTTTGCTAGAGTAGTGTGAGGGCATATGATACGATTACGTTCACCTGACACCTATTTTTCCAGAGGTAAAAAATGAAAATTACAGCAAGCTCACGACCTCTAAGTTAGCAAAAAAACTTGGTAAAACAACAGACCAACTTAGCGAAGAATTTGTGTCTAAAGGGTATTTGGAAATAAATGATGAGAAAGAGGAACTAACAGAGAAAGGCAAGCAAGCAGGTGGTGAGAGTAAAAAAGGACGTTTTGGCGCTTACTTTTTATGGAATGAAAACTTTTGTGTGTAGGAAAAAATGGCTAACAATCGCATCCACTAGGACTGCCGTAAGCGTCACAAATTTTGCAAAAAGACGCAAAATTTACGCCACTCACGGCAGCCTGTGATGCGAGCGTTATAAGTCAAAGAACCTTTTAAGATTATTATAGTAAACTTGCATACTATATATTATTTTACTAAAAGGAACACAAATGCAAACAGTAGGAACAGATACGAGAGAAGTTGAAAATATTTCAAAAGAGGATATTTACGATAAATGGTCAGATATAAACAACTGGCATACATTCAACGATGATATTGAATATGCAAAACTTGATGGAGAATTTAAGGAAGGTAATTTTTTCATTTTAGGCTTAAAAGGTGGACAAAAAGTTAAAATACAACTTTTAAAGATTGAAAAGAATAAAAGCTTTACTGATTTAACTAAATTTCCATTAGCCAAAATGTATGGCATTCATGAAGTCATAGAAAAAGATGGCAAGATAGAGATGAGAGCGACTATAAAAATCGAAGGATTTTTGTCTTTCTTATGGAAGAAGATAGTTGCACAAGGTGTAGCTGACAAGTTGGGGCATGATATGGATAAATTAATACAGTTAATTCAAAATGAAAAACAAAAGTAATTTTCAAGTTAAAAAAGCAGAACATAGTTCTGGCTTTTTATTGTGGCAAGTTACAACACTTTGGCAACGAGAAATAAAAAATGCACTAGACATTGTTAATTTAAGTCATTCAAGATTTGTAATATTAGCTTCGTTATTATGGTTTAAAGAGCAAAAAATTATCGTTACACAAACAACAATAATTGAACATACTAAATTAGATAAAATGACTGTATCTAAAAGTTTAAAAACTTTAGAAAAAAATAGTTTTGTTTTGAGAACTGAAAATAAAATAGATACACGAGCAAAAACAATTATACTAACAGAAAATGGTATAAAATTAGCAATCGAATCTGTAAAAATTGTTGAAGATATTGATAGTAAATTTTTCTCAAAATTAAATACAGAAAATAAAGATAAGCTTAATTCATTATTTAGTGAACTTTTACTATGATGTCTTATAACAAAACAGAGTAGCCAATAAATTACCTAGCGGAAATTTATTGGCTATCTTCAGTCGTTGTATATCAGATGAAAATTAGATAGAATACGGAAGAACCTTATTGATTTAACTTTTCATTACTGAACCGGTAATGAGTAGAAAATGAATAGTAACATTCTTCTCTAAATAATTCCTTCGTTACAGTGCGGATTGATTCTTGATGATTCTGCGTCTGAAGTTTAAGTGAAAATAATAAGGTTTCTATTGAATAAATTAGAAGAATTCTATTTACTACATACAAAAAACTTTGAATATGCATTATGGAATATCAGAAAGCATGGATATAAAAGTAAAAAAATCACCAAAAAAAATGGTACTGCAAGAGAATTAAATATACCTCCTAGTTTTGTAAAAACTATGCAAAAAAAAGTCAATGAACTTTTACAGACACAATATATAGCACCTAAACCTGTTCATGGATTTATAAAAGCAGATGAAAATAACAAAAAATCAATAGTCTCGAATGCAAACATGCATACAAAAAAATATATAGTTATCAATCTTGATATAAAAGATTTTTTTGATTCAATTAATTTTGGAATAATTTGAGGTGGGTGAGAAAAATCACAATCCATAACAACAATTGTGTCACCTTTTGATTGTTGAATTCCTTTAAGAATTGCAGAACCTAAACCATTCTTAGCTTTTCTATGAATAATTTCTATAGTGTTATCAGCAATTTTTTTTACATTTTTTAAATAATCTTCTACTAATTTCCCTGTTCCATCTGGTGAATTATCATCTACTACAATAGTTTGAGATGAAATATTTCTTGGTATGATTTCTCTAATTGAATGTAAAATATTAATTATATTTTCAGATTCATTGTACGTAGGAATTATTATTGAAATCTGACTTTTTTCAGCCTCTACTTGCTTTAGCATATCTATTCAACCACAAAATTTGATAGATATTAAACCTTAATTCTTCAACATGACCTTTTTAGACCATTTGATTATTTCTTTAGAAAATGATAGAAATTTGTTTCATATTTTTGACTTCAAATAAAATATACAAAGAATTCAAAAATGAATATCTTTTATTCATACTAAGGAAATGCAACTGATTCAGAAAGAATTGAATCTAATTCAGAAATCTTAATTCTAGTTTGTTCCATAGAATCTCTTTTTCGAATCGTTATGGTATCATCTTCTAATGTTTGATGATCTACTGTAATTGCAAACGGTGCACCAATTTCATCTAGTCTTCGATACCTTCTACCTATTGCTCCTGAATGATCTAAAAATGCATCAAATTTTCTCTTAATGTTTAGATAAATTTCATCTGTTTTTTCTTTTAATCCATCTTTTTTAACTAGAGAAAGAATTCCGACATGTGTTGGTGACAAATATGGTTTTAAAGATAAAACAATTCTTTCATGTTCTTTATCCTCTTTGAGTGAATGCTCCAAAATTGTGTAAAGACTTCTATCAATTCCCATTGAAATCTCAAATACATGTGGTAGAACCTTTTCATCATTATCCATAACTTCAAACTTTTCTTTACTCTTCTTTGAGTGACTAGACAAATCATAATCTGATCTATAATTACATGCAACTAATTCAAGCCACCCTATTGTAGTTTCAACTTCAAAGTCAAATGCAACTTCAGCATAGAATGCTTTTTCTTTATCTCCTAATTTTCTAAATCTACTTTTTGATATATCAATTCCAGTTTTCTCATAAAATTCAGTTAAAATTCCCAAGTAATATGCGACTAATTTGTTTGGAACTACTCCTGATTCTACTGCCTCTTTACATGTCATTGCGACTGGATCAGAATCTGTTTGTATTCTGAGAATAGTATCTTGAATTTCAGCAAATTTTTCTACTTGATCTAGTTTTGTAGGATTACAAAATACTTCAATTTCTGCTTGATAAAACTCTCTGAGACGAAGTAAACTTTGTCTTGGTGCTATCTCATTTCTAAAACTTTTACCAACTTGACCAATTCCTAAAGGAAGTTTTCCTCTCATGGTTTTGTAGAGTCTTGGAAAATCAACAAAGATTGATTGACATGTTTCAGGTCTAAGGTATGCCTCTTCTTCTTCAGGACCTATGCCAACTTTAAACATCATGTTGAAATTCTTTGTTTTATCAAAATCACCTTTACATTTTGGACATTTGATATTATTTTGTAAAATTGCATTATCAAATTCTACTAAATCAGCACTTTCAGGAATTTCTATTTTTGTTATTTCAGCAATTGTTCTATCAGCTCTAAATGTTGAATTACATTTTGTACATTTGATTATTGGATCAGCAAAGTTTCCTAAATGTCCTGATGCTTCAAAAACTGATTTTGACATTATCTGAGAACCATCAATCTCAAGCATTCCATCTCTTCTGATTAATTCTCTTCTCCATAACTCTAGAAATTTATTTTTTAATCCAACTCCTGTTGGTCCATATTCCCAAAATCCTGCTTGAGCATCTGAATAAACTTCACAACTAGGAAAGTAGAATCCACGCTCAAGTGCTAATTTCATTACTGTCTCATAATTCATTGCTATATTTCCTCACTCATGAAATAAATCTCTACGCAAATTCCTTTGCTTTTCTAACATTCTCAAAATCATCTCGGTCTTTATCAATTGGAGTCTCCAAAATTATAGGAATTTTTTCCTTGTTTGCAAACTTTACAACTGCAGAAATTCCTTTTTCTCCAATTCCTCCTAATCCTAGGTGATAATGTCTATCAAGATTACATCCAATCTCTCCTCTAGCATCATTTAGATGAAGAATTTTCAAATTCTTTATTCCTACATATTTTTCAAATTCTTCAAAAGTTTCTTTGACTTTTTCTTTACTTCTTAAATCATATCCTGAAACAAATGCATGACATGTATCAAAACAAATACCAAATTTTTTTGCAGGTTTTAACTTATTAAAAATTTCTCCTAGTTGTTTAAAATTAGAACCAACAGAATTTTTCTGACCTGCAGTATTTTCTAATAGAATCATTACATCCTTTGATGTTTTACCTGCTCTACTCAAACCCTCAACTAGTCTCTTAATTCCACCTTCCTCACCTGTTCCTAAATGACTACCAAGATGTGTCACAAGATATGGAATTCCTAATTGTACACATCTCTCAATCTCATCAATCAAAGTTTTAACTGACTTTTCAAATCCATCTACTTTTGGCGATGCCAGATTTGGTAAATATGGCATATGTGCACAAGTTGCCAGTCTATCAATTTTACTTTCTTTTAGTTTTGATTTAAAATTAGCAATATCCTCTTTGGTGAGTTCTTTTGCATTCCATCCTCTTGGATTTCTAGTAAAAATCTGAAAAGCAGAGCATTTTCTCTCGACTGCATTATCTACTGCTTTGTCAATTGATCCTGATATTGAGACATGACAGCCAATCTGCATATGTAACATTTTCTTTAAAACATAATTTAAACCAGCATTCAATATATCAAACCCAGATTTTTAAGTAAATTAGGTTAATCACTATTATGCTAGAACTTGGACCAGATGAAAAAGCAAAATATCCTTTCTTGACTGATGCTGGCCAGTATCTAAAAGACAAAGGATTTCCTCTAGTTCAATTTGGTACAGATCCTGATCTCAAATCATCAGTTGAAAAAGCATTTCATAGGCTCAAAGTATCTACAGAGGGAGGAATTTACAAATCTGATATTATTGATGGTCAGGCATCAAAACCATATATTCTTGAAAGAGAGATTTTTTCATTTCTTATTGCAATTTTTCTTGTGGTTTCAGCAGGCATTACACTCTTACTGCTCATACCCCCCATGGCTTCTGAATATATGGGGAAATTAATACCATCGGGAGCTTTTGGTACTTTTTTATTTCAAAGTTTCTCATATGCATCTTTCTATATTCCTATATACTTTATTATTGCGGCTGTGCTCCTTATAAGGGACCATTTTAAAATTTTCTCCAGTGTCCTTCTCCTTTTGTCCTTCATACCTTTTTTAACACTTGCTTTATTCTTCCATGTACTTTCCGGTTCAAAGTTGTCTCTTTCATCAGCTATTGTTGCAAGGTTTGGAATTAGAGAGGGCGCTTTTCTTATCTTTCTTGTTTTTCTTGTAGAGATTCTTGTCCTCTTTGTTATCGGATTAAAGTTTTCTGAGTTGTTCAGAAGAGGCGCAGTGGTGGTAGGAGGGACTCTTCGGCTTCCCGGACCTTCGGGGAGCAGGGAGATACAGGATGAGGAAGAAGGGAGACGGGAGAGTAATCCTGAGACTCCGTTGTTTTTTACTGCGGAAATCCCTGATGTGCCTGAATTTAAGAAACAGGGCGGGATGGGAGACTGGAGACCGGAAGAAGAATGGAGACCGGAGACGGAAGAGGGAGAAG
>JAKIUE010000100.1 GCA_021647715.1 Sulfurovum sp. | reverse complement strand
TCACATACACCACTAGCAATAGCGATAACATTCTTATAGGCTCCAGATACTTCAGCTCCTACTACATCATCACTCACATACCCTTTTATAAATGAAGGCAGTGCATCTGCATATGTTTGTGCTAAAATTTCATTGATAGAAGATATTTTTAAAGCTGTAGGGAGAGACTCTTGCACTTCAGAAGCAAAAGAAGGACCAGATATGAATGCTAATCTATCTGTAGATATAAACGCTCCATATACGTCATTTAAAAAAGATCCAGTTTTAGTTTCTATCCCTTTGGCCGCAACCAATATATTTTGTCCACAGTCTATAAAATTCTCTTGCATCCATACACGAACGCACTGCGCAGGAATTGCAATGATCAAATATTCATATGCCAATGCCTCTTTAATCGTCACAAAATTTTCTATATTTTTTTCACTACGAGAAGAGATTACAACGTCATTGTTTTGACTGTAGGCATGATACAATGCCTGTCCCCACTTGCCTGCTCCAATAATTGCTATTTTCATTACTATTGACTATATAAGTTTATATTATAATCAAAGAAATCTGCTTCTTTGAATGTAGGCTGATTGGTATCTTTTTCAGATAAGAGCAATGCTTTTTCATCCATACCCCAATCAATCTTTAAATCTTTATCATTATAAATAATACCTCGATCATGTTTAGGTGCATAATAGTTATCTACTTTATAAGTGAAGATAGCTGTTGGAGATATCACTAAAAACCCATGAGCAAAGCCTCTAGGTATAAATAACTGTTTTTTATTCTCTGCAGATAATTCAACAGCTACATGTTCTCCAAATGTTGGAGAACCTTTGCGAATATCTACTGCAACGTCAAGTACTGTACCTTCTATCACTCTTACTAACTTCGTTTGAGAAAATGGAGGTAATTGATAGTGTAAACCACGAAAAACACCTAATGATGATTTTGACTCATTGTCTTGTACAAAGTTTATCTTATGACCAATTGCTTCTTCTAGTATATCTTGCCTAAATGTTTCTGCAAAATATCCTCTGTCATCTCCAAATATTTTAGGTTCTATTGTATAGACACCCTCTAGTTTTGTTTTATTTATGTTCATTTTTTATTATCCTAGCACATTGGTTTCAATACTTTTCCATGCACTTAGTGCTAAACTTTCAGGAATTTCTATATCATCAAAAGTAATATAATTCCCATTTTTTACATCTCTTTTTAAAACGACATTCTTCATAAGCCCAATAGGTACATGGTTTTTATGTTCTTTTATTTTAACTGCTTCACCGCGGACATCAAAACTACCAATGCCTTTTTCTATTTTAGTCCCACTTATTAAATCTTTTTTAGCAATTGTTGCTGTACTTATTGTTGGCTGTGTACTATTATCAAGCAGTACCCCTCCCCCTTTAAAGACTCTTTCAATCGTTTTAAACATCTCTAGATGACATAAATGATATGGCTTAAGTAATGAATAAAAAGGCCCTTCTCCCATCTTATAATACCGTAGTCCTTCTGCTTGACTTTTGTGATGTTCAACTGTAATAAAAACACCTGCTGGAAGTTTGGGAGAAAGAAGATAGTCACTTATAGGTGTGCCAATCTCTTTTGCCTTTTTAGCTAAAAGGCTTCCTCCTTCTAAATCGTCATCATTTTCAAGACCTATAAGTCCATCTTGCGCTATAGTTGAACCAAGACCATTGGCAACCAATGTTTGTTCAATCTGTACTTTTGTTCCGTCAGTAAATGATGTCACCATATCTAAACTAATACCAGATTTATTACCCCAAAACGTCATATCTTCTGGTGTAGGTGTATGATTTAAAAAACCTTTTATATTTCCATATACAAGAGGATTAAAACCCATGGCAATTGCCTCTTCATGTAAAGCAGCTAACACTCCTGGTTGATCACCTTCTGCTTCAGTAACTAATCCTTTATTTATAAAATAAGATCCTACAGTCACATGGAATTCAGAGTTCATAGTAACTACTGGAATATCTGCTTTCAAAATTTGGTCTATACTATCACATGCATAAATCGCATCACCTGTACATTCTACAATTAAATCTGAATGTTGTATGAGATCATTAATATTATTAGTCATATTTTCACTAGATGGGAAATCACTTCTTTTATCTATAGCTGAACGCGTAAGAATTTTTCCAATTTGATATTTAGGATGGTTTAGTAATGCATTTACAAAACCTTTTGCGATAAAACCTGTTCCTATAACACTAATTCTTTTCATTCTATTCCTTTTTTGATTGAGTATGTCAATAATAACTTAAAATTGTCAAAAGTATTTGACTTATTTTCATCTACATAATAATTCTATTTAATAGTTTCAATCTATTAGCTATTATATCAACTAAATATAAAATTACTATCATCTAACCTTATACTTTATATTTATTTTTTTCTTGTATGATAACTTCATTAAGTATTTGTATAGATAAGGAATAAACACTATGAACAAAATCGGATTATCACTAGATTACAGCAACATTTGTAAAGATTATAACACCGTATATCTTGACAGAGACAATACAGACAGAGAAACTTTTGAGTGTATGAATAAAGTAATGGAGTGGTTTAAACCATTACTTTTAGAACTTCTTGAAGAATTTAAATATAACCTTTATAGACTCAACCAAGAAAAAAAACTAAAACCTGAAGAGATTGTACAAAAAAGATTTTTCTTTTACTCTTTAGAAAAAGAAATTATTGCTCAAACCTTTATACTTAAAAGTGATGATATTGTGTATGAAAGTTTAGCTGATTGGGCAGTATCTGATACACAAAATATACTCATACAAAATGATGATGAAGGAGAAGGTCTATACTTCTACTTTACTGAAAACTCTACTATTCACCACTGGCTCTTGGAAAAGTTTAAGGCATATTCAATAGATATTATCCCTTTTGATAAGAAGTAGAGAAAAAGGACTTTAGCTTCTTTTTTTTACATCATTTTCTATCAACTCTACAAACAAATTAGCAGACTCTTCATACATATCAAATATCTTACTTGTTCCTGCTAAGTAGAGTTTTCTGTTGTCTTGCGTACTATGAGAAAGTGAAACAATGATCGATTCGAAACCTTTTGCTCGCAGTGTGATACTGTAGTAGACATTGAGTGCTTCATCTTCCATACCACAGACTACAATGCAGTTTTGTATTTTTGGTATTTGTATCTCTTCTTTATCCATAAAGGTAATGTCTTTAAATCCATCATTTTTAGCATTTTGATAACGTTCTCTATTACTATCATAAACACTCACTTCAATGCCTTCATCCTCTAACATTTTACATATATGACTACTCATGTTAGTATAGCCAAAGAAGAGTATTTTTTGATTATTTGTAATACTTTGTTCCTTGAGGTATGCAAAGGCTTTTGTATCTATGACATCATAAGGTTCTATCATACCATTTACTTTTGTAGCTTCATATTGGGGCATAAGGTGTGTATCGTTCATACGAGTGTAAACCACAGATTTTGGGTAGATACTCTTTGCATTGAGTATGAAATAGATATTGTCTATATCTGAAGAGGTCAGTGTTAACATGGCTGTTATATTATCTCTATGGTACAGTTCTTTGATGAGCTTTGCGGAAGAGCCATCTGCTCGTATCACATTATAGCCATCTTCTAAAGCTATATTTGCTTTTTTTTCATCATTTTCGATGATAACGGGTTCATACTTTTTATGAATTTTCAGTTTTTTAGCAATAGTCTCTCCCAAGTGCCCATAGCCATTTATAACCACAACATTTTGCATACGATTAACATGATTGATACTGTCTTGGTTACGTAACTCATCAAACCGCTCTGAAAAGGCAGAAACCATCACAGAAGTCACAAATGAAATCATAGCGATACCAAAAATTATACCAAACATGGAAACAATCTTTCCCATTTCTGTTACTGGAGATATATCACCATACCCTACAGTAGATATTGTGACCAATGCCCAATAAATAGCATCTAGGTAAGAGCCTAACTTCTCATTGATACCATATTCTAACAAGTAAAAGATAGACCCTAAAGTAAAGGTAATAGCAAAAAGCATATACCCTAAAAATATAAACTCAAAACGCTTTTTGAGCAAGGCATCAAAGAGAGATGAAGCACCATGCATATAGTGATAGAGTTTGAGTAGTCTTATAATGCGAAACTTAGGGAAAATAGCAACAAGATCAATGAGTGCTGGTAGAGAAATCATATAGCGTAGTTTGGACTTTATGATAGGTATATAACTTCTGTTTTCTGTTTTACTTTGGGCTAAAACCATTTTATGCACATCATGGCTCACCCATAAACGAAGTAAATATTCTAAAGCAAAAATGGAAGTCACCACATACAAGTCTAAGTAAACAAACCACTCTGGTATTTTTCCTGATTTCCCCAGTATTAGTATACTTATGGAAAGCACAATCAAAAGTATCATGAACGCATCAAAATAACGTTTATATGGGTAGTTTACATCATTTAAAAGAGAGCGAAAGAATGATTTTGTTTTTTGATAACGTTCAGAACTGTCTATCTTTTGAGAAAGCTTTAGTATAACATCATGCATAGTAAAACCTTTTGTAGGTGTGGTAAGAATCTAACACCCTTGCACTAACCCAATCTCTGCTTGAGTAATTCATTTACCTTACCTGGGTTTGCAGAACCCTTTGAAGCTTTCATCGTCTGCCCTACAAAAAAGCCAAAGAGTTTGTCTTTTCCACCTTTATATTGTTCTACCTTTTCTGGATTGGCAGCCAAAATTTCATCGATGATAGTTAAGATAGCCCCATCATCACTCACTTGTGCAAGTCCTAATTCATCGATAAGAGTGTCTACATCACGGCTTTCATTTTCCATCATATGGTCTAATATCTCTTTAGCACCTTTTCCAGAGATGCTGTCATCAGATACTTTAGCCACTAACGTACCTAACGTTTTAGCATCAACTGGTGAGTTTTCTATACTAAAGCCTGCTTTGTTCAAACGACCAAGTAGCTCAGATGTCAGCCATGTCACCGCTGTTTTTGCAGCAGCTCCTTGTACTAACATCTCTTCAAAATAACCTGCTAATTCTTTGTCTGCAGTAATCACTTGTGCATCATAAGGTTTGAGTCCTAGCTCTTCGGTGTAGCGTTTCACTTTGGCATCAGGGAGTTCAGGCATAATTTTGGCTTCGTCTATCATTTCTTGTGTCACTACCAATGGACGTAAGTCTGGGTCTGGGAAATAGCGATAATCAGCTGCTTCTTCTTTCCCTCTCATAGATTTAGTCACACCCTCATCTACGTTCCAAAGTCTTGTCTCTTGATTAACTTCTTGTTCATATACACCATCTTCATAAGCTTCAGTTTGTCGCTGTACTTCATAAGCTATAGCAGATGCCACAAATTTAAATGAGTTAATGTTTTTTATCTCCACTCTTGTACCAAATTCTTCTTGTCCTTTAGGGCGTATAGAGACGTTTACATCACAACGAAATGACCCTTCTTGCATATTAGCATCAGATATATCTAGATAACGTACTGTAGAGTGAAGTTTTTTCAAAAATGCCACAGCCTCTTCTGAGCTTCTCATGTCAGGGTCTGAGACTATCTCTAACAGTGGTGTACCTGAACGGTTTAAGTCCACTTTAGAGTGATCACCCTCATGTATGTTTTTACCAGCATCTGCTTCAAGGTGTGCTTGCGTCATACTAATACGTTTTTGTGTCCCATCTGCTAAATCAATGAACACTTCACCTTTTTGCACAATAGCCTTAGTGAATTGCGTTATCTGATATGCTGAGGGACTGTCAGGATAAAAGTATGATTTTCTATCAAAATTGGAAGTATGATTGACATTGGCATTAATGGCGTAGCCTAGTCTCATCGCTTTGATAGCTGCTTCTTTATTAACTACAGGCAATGCACCAGGAAGTGCTAGACAGGTAGGACAGGTATTGCTGTTTTGATGTTCAGCAAAAGAAGTAGGACAGGCACAAAAAAGTTTTGTTTTTGTATTAAGTTGTACATGTACTTCAAGACCGATAACGGTTTCAAACATAGTAAATATCCTCATTAAATAGTTACAATGATTATACCGTTTTGGTTATT
>JAKIUE010000099.1 GCA_021647715.1 Sulfurovum sp. | reverse complement strand
TTATGTTTGTGGTGTTGTTCTACAATTTCTATATCAAAATCTTGTAATGTTTTTGAGACTTGTTCAACTAACTGTTTCAATAAAGCTATACCCGCAGACATGTTAGATGCATACAGCAGTGGCATTTTTGTTGAGGCTTCTGTCATTAAATTATTTTGATGTTCAGTAAAGCCTGTAGTTGCAATGACTAATGCTTTAGGATTTTCAAGTGCAGATTCTAGAAGTGATTGCGTTGCAGTTGGTGCAGAAAAGTCTATAACAATATCACAGTTTTCTAAAAGTTTTTCCATACTATTTGTTACTAAAACATCACTAGGTAAATCTCGTTTGAGTTCATCAAAAACATGCACTACACTTAAAGGTAATTCACTATCATGCAATAAAGAATCTATAAGTAGATTACCTACTCTTCCTGTACTACCCACTATCCCTACTCTATGATTCTCAGCCATTATTGTTGCTCCTGAATATATGAAATTACTTGTAATGCTGCTATGGCCCCATCACCTGCAGCAGATACCACCTGTTTGGGTGCGTCTATACGTAAGTCACCTGCTACAAAAAGTCCTTCGATTGATGTATGCATCTTTAAGTTTACTACTACTTGTCCTAAATCACTCATTTCACAGATAAAATTTTCATTTTCATCTTTAAGGACATCGTTTTTCACATCTTGACCTACAAAGACAAAAAGTCCCGTGTTATCCATGTGCCTAATTTCATCTGTTTTGAGGTTTCTTATATCAACACCTGTTAACCCCATAGCATCACCTACAGCTTCTTCTATAATCGAATCTGTAATAAAATGGATATTCTCTTTTCTTATTGCCCTTTCTAGTGTAGGTGGTGCCGCTCTAAATTCATCTCTTCTATGTACGACATACACATCAGAACAAATATTAGAAAGAAAAAAAGCTTCTTCTAGTGCAGTGTCACCACCACCTAGTACAGTTACAGGCTTGTCTTTATAAAAAAATCCGTCACATGTTGCACAGGTACTGACCCCTCTTCCATAAAATTCATCTTCACCCTTAAAACCAGCACGTCTAGGTACAGCTCCAGTTGAGACTATAACCGTTTTGGCTTCTATTGTCTCACCACCCTCAAGTATAACCACAAAATGATTTCCAATTTTTTTTACGGAGTCAACTTTTTTCATTTCATGTTTTAGTCCAAAAGCAAAACACTGTTTTTGCCATGTATCCATAAATTCTAATCCCGTTTTTGTACTATCGAAAAATCCAGGGTAGTTTTCTATTTCAGAACTTTTAGTAATCTGTCCACCGGGCACTCCCATCTCAAATAAACTTACGTTTTTGAGTCCACCACGTGAAGTATAAAGTCCAGCTGTTAATCCTGCAGGACCTCCCCCAATGATTGCACAATCTAACATTTTAAATCCTTACAAGTGATGTGTAAATAGTTAATCAAATTATACAATGTAAAGCTTGGTTAAGTATTTAAAAGTGAAGTATATAAGAAGTTCGTACAAATGAAGTGTACTTAAAGAAGGAAATTCCCTCTTCAAGATACTTTAACTTATAATAAAGCGTTTATTTTTTCTGCAAATGCATCTTTAGAAGCTGCACCAACCATTTGATCTACCATTTCACCATCTTTAAAGAAAAGAATAGCAGGGATAGAACGAATACCATATTTTACAGATATTTCTTGTTGCTCATCTGTATTTACTTTACAGATTGTGGCTTTTCCATCAAAGTCTTCTGCTAATTCTTCAATAACAGGTGCAATCATTCTACATGGTCCACACCATGGAGCCCAAAAGTCTACCATTGTTACACCCTCTGCGATTGTTGCATCAAAGTTTTCTTGCGTTAATTCTACATATTTTGCCATGTTTATTCCTTTTTTTTGATAATTTAAAAAATTATAGCGTAATAACATTATAAACTTATTGTCTTAGCTTATAGTCTTTATTATATGCATAAGTTGTGCAATAAATGTGTATTATTAAGAAAGAATAGTAACACATTCAAAGTATGGGTAAAACTATTTCTTCAAACTCTGCAGAACGAGAACCTTTTAATGCCTGAGTTTTTTCACCTTTGACAGTATAAACAAATGAAATTTTTGCTTTATCTGTACTATTTTTATTTGCTCTATGAAGCAATAACGAATGGAAAATCACCACATCACCTTTTTGTAAATCTGTTGAAACTTTCGTATGAATCAAAACTTTATTGAGACTATTTTCTTCATCTAAATACTCTTTTTCATCAAACTGCTGCTCTTCAAAGTGTATACGGTGACTACCTGGTATAAATTCAAGTACACCGTTTTCGCTTGTTTCACTGTCAAGTGCCAACCATACACTCACCAAATTATCATCAGAATAACGCCAATATCGTCTATCTTGATGCCATCTTGTAGCAGTACTATAGTAAGGCATTTTTGTCATAATTGAATTATGATGCGCCGTGGTAATCACCACTTGATCTTCTAATATTTTCTGTAAAATAGGACGAATCTTCTCATTTTCCATCCATGCATTAAAAAGTGCATCACGATTATACACCTGACGTAATCTACGTACCGTCACATGCTCTTCAAGTGCATGCGAGCTATAATCTGTCACTGACGTACGATATTCTTTATCTCTACTATCATACCCTATTTCTGTCTCTATGGGCTCTATCTTGGTATCTAAATGTATCTGTGCAATTCTCAGCAGATTATCACATATTTTCACATCTAAAAACCCACGTAAGACAATATAGCCATCATTATGAAATTGTGCCAATTGTTCTTTAGTGAGTTGCACAAGATACCCTTTATCTATTTGTTATGAATGATTATAGCGTAACATTCTCTATAAATTCTACCTCTTTACCTCGTATAATAAGTGCATCGATACTAAATGCCATGACTAACTTCTTTACTTTTAGGTAGTACTGAGCAGAATTGATGACTTTTCTAAGTTTAGAGGGTGTGAGGTTGTACACAGGGTCAAAAGAGTTAGACTTACTGGATTTTACTTCTATAAAATGTAGCACATCATCATGTTTAGCAATGATATCTATCTCTCCTAATTTCCTTGCAAAATAGTTACGCTCCAAAATGACATACCCCTCTTGCTCTAGAAATAGTGTTGCAATATTTTCAGACTCGTCGCCAAAAAGTTTGGGTAATTCTCGCATCTTTTTTCCTCTTAACTTTATACAAAACACTCTATAATAAAAAAAATGAAATAGACATAAACATGGCATATTGACATATTTTTAACCTTTAAACGCATGCTTCATTTAAATAAGACCATGCATTGGCTATAATTTTAATTAAAAATAAGGAAAACAAATGACACCAAAAGTTAAAAATCGTTGGTTCATGGTAGTGGGAGCTATGGCTATTCATATATGTATAGGCTCAGTGTATGCTTGGAGCGTGTATGTGAACCCTATACAGTCTACTATGCACTGGACACTTACAGATGTAACGATTACATTTTCAGTAGCCATCTTCTTCTTAGGACTCTCAGCTGCACTTATGGGCAAATTTGTCGAACGTAAGGGGCCAAGAGTAGCAGCTACACTTGCCGCTGTTTTATTTGGTCTAGGTACTGTAGGTTCAGGATTTGCCATAGCAATGGAATCAAAAATACTTCTATACCTCACTTATGGTGTATTAGGTGGGGCAGGTCTTGGCATAGGGTATATTTCACCAGTGTCTATGCTTGTTAAATGGTTCCCAGACAGACGTGGTATGGCTACTGGTCTTGCCATCATGGGCTTTGGTTTTGCCTCTGCCATCTCAGGACCAGCAATCAAACTACTTATAGATGCTGTTGGCATACCATCAACGTTTTACATCTTAGGTTCCATTTACTTTGCTGTGATGTTCCTAGCAGCTCAGTACCTTGCAAACCCACCAGAGGGGTATATGCCTGAACGTTTCAGCAAAGCAGTAGCCCAAGGTAAAAAGAAAATTAAAGTAGACCTTGTAAACATCACACGTGATGAAGCAGTAAAGACAGCACGTTTCTACGGGCTATGGATTATGCTTTTTATCAACGTGACTTGTGGTATAGCCATCATCTCAGTTGCTTCTCCTCTTATGCAAGAAGTCATAGGTATCTCAGCATTAGCAGCGGCGTCAGCTGTAGGTCTCATGGGCATCTTTAACGGTGCTGGTCGTATCATCTGGGCAAGCGTATCTGACTACCTTACTAGACCTATTGTCTTTGTGATTTTCTTTATTACCCAGATAATAGCATTTTACCTACTTACCACACTCACAAGCGTATTCCTCTTCCAAGTTTTAGTGTACTATATCATGATGTGTTATGGTGGTGCATTTGCATCTATCCCTGCATACATAGGCGATATTTTTGGTACCAAAGAACTTGGAGCCATTCACGGTTACATCTTAACTGCGTGGGCTTTAGCAGGTCTTGCAGGGCCTATCATAATCGCGTATGTGAAAGACTCAACGGGTAGCTATACAGGTACACTTTATGTCTTTGTAGGTCTATTTGTTGTAGCCCTCATTACTTCCCTATTGATGTTAGCAAACATTAAAAAAATCAAAGCAACTCAGGCACAAACCTAATATATCTACCCACTGGAGCGATAAATAAGAGTAAATTTCTCTTATTTATCACAAAATCAAGTTCTTATTAATCTTACTTCGTTATTATCGGTCAAATTAACCCTAAAGGATTACAATGTCAACAATTAATATAGCACAAGAATGTGGCTGCTTCAAAAAAAGCGAATTAGAAAACAATGTCGCTTTTGATAACAAAGATGATGCCATGATAAAAGCACAAAGCATGGTAAACCACATGAATGAAGAGTTCTGTGGTAAACATGGTTTTGAACTTAGCGAAAAGGGTAACGACTTTGCCATCTCTATGAAAGCACCACAACAAGCACAAGCTTCAAGCGGATGCTGTGGTGGTGGGCACTGTTCATAAAAGTCATTGACTTTATGAACATCCATTAATCAGACGATAGTCTGTCTTGTCACTACGAACACCCTTGAAAGCAACGCGATTTGAGAGTAGTGACGACTTTTGCTTACTTTTCTAGAAAAGTAAGCAGAATAACAACGCCACTATGTAAGTAAAGGGCAATTCCCACAAATAATCAAATCAAAAAATTACTATTTAAAATTCCCAAATACCAACGGTGCCTTCAAATCCAACGTCTTCACCTCAGCCATCACAGCCTGTAAATCATCTATCTTCTTACCAGATACTCGTACTTCATCCCCTTGTATAGAGGGAGTCACTTTCACTTTCATCGCTTTTATAGCTTTGACTATCTGCTTGGCTTCATCTTTGTCTATGGTATCTACTATACGGTAGATGACTTTTGTGTTACCACCACTTATACCCTCAGTCTTTACCTCTTCTAGTGACTTACCAGCGATGTTACGCTTGATGAGTTTAGAGATAAGTATGTCTTTTAGTGCATCTATCTTTGTATCTGTCGATGAACTAAGGCTTAGAGTCTTCCCCTCTTCATTAAGTTTTATCTCCGCTTTTACCCCTTTGAAGTCAAAGCGTGTCGCTACCTCTTTATCTGCCATCACGATAGCATTTTTCATCTCCATCATGTCTAGTTTTGCCGTTATATCGAAATAGTGGTCTTTTGCCATTTTAGTTCTCCTTAATATTAGAAATTAATTTAACTTCTTGTTTTCCATTCTATTGGTTTTCTTTTTGTATGCATTACAGCAAGTATAATAATCTTATCATCTTTAAAGATAAAGAAAATGCCATAAGGAAATCTACGTACAAGTTTACGTCTTACCGATTTATAAATAATTTGATAAAGTTTCGGTGTTCTTGCTATTTTAGCATATGACTCTTCTAGTGTAAGTAAAAAGTCTTCACCTAGTCCCATGCGTTGGGATTCATACCAATCATACGCTATTTTTATATCAGCATAAACTTCAGACTTAAATTCTATCGTGTACATTTACGCTCTAATTTTAGACTTTAGTTCATCCCATGATATCAATGTATCTGTAGTATTTTCAAGTGATGCCAATCGTGCATCTAAAATCTCTTTTTCATACTGAGAAAGACTCACATGCTCTTGCTCTTTAGCGATAGAATCCCAAATCTCTTCTACAAGTATAATACGTTCAGTAATATCTAACTGTTTTATCTCATCTATAGACATGAAGCATCCTTTACTTAGTTTTTTTATTATAGCATCATTCAATTAATGCACTATATT